>CAZXCO010000450.1:0-7608 GCA_964639095.1 uncultured Solibacteraceae bacterium | reverse complement strand
TCGGCCTCCCTACGTTCCGCGGCGGGCAAAACCGTAGGGGAAGCCGAAGAGATTCCGTTGATCTTCAACGTTGATTTCGTTTCTCGCCCTGCTCAGTAATTACGACCAGGAGAACTGTCTCATCAATGTTGGCACGGAGGGTCGTCTGACGACGCATCCCTCATTGAGAATCTCAGGAACGACCATCGCAATTTGGTGTCCTTAACTCTGGAGATCGCAGAGGCAGCCGAGGCATACGCAGCGGGGCATGAGACGGCCCGCGAATTCCTCGCCCGCAGGCTGCGAAGCCTCGGTACGCTCTATCGTGAGCATCTATGGAACGAGGACCATGTTGTCCTCCCGCTGGCTGAGAAGATCCTTTCACCAGAAGAATTAGACGTGTTGTCCCAGGCCTTCCAGGGCATCGAATCACGGACCAGCTTGGAAGAAGTCGCCAGAAGAATCAGCCTGCAAGCGCAACGATGCGACTGCCTGATGGGCGAAGTGTTCATTTGATTACGACTCGTGCAGCGCATCTCGTCGGTATCGCTTTAAACCTGTTGAAGAAGAGCATTAATCAATCCGTGAGCCCGATAAACTGGCTCTCCATTTTTCGCAGCTCTCCGGAGTTCTCGATGCCCGTGGGAATTCGTTTGGCGACGACAAACTGAAGATTCGCATCTCGCAGCTGACGCCGGGTCCTGTTCGTCGCCCTCTTCGGAGCTTTGGCTTTCCATCGGATGGCTACGCTCACTGGAACGAAACGAGCCGTGATCGCCAGTCTGATCAGCTGTACCGACATTCTGGTGTATGTCTACGCCACTGAGGAAACCACCCCGCAGTTTTTCCTGATGACCGCCGTTGTGGTACTTGTTCTCGGAGGCAGCCAGGCGCTTAGCCGCTCCCCCTACGCTCAATTGCTTCCCCGGATCCCTATGATGCGGCCTTTGCGAGTGCCTTTTCGGCTGGCTGGGATTGGGGCCGCCGCCGCAACAACCACTCGAACTGCTGTGAATCTAAGGACCTGGAGAAATAATCATTTGCTCCCGCTTCGAGAGCATCAAGCCACTTTTCGTGATCCGGCAAGCGGAGCGTGCGCTTGTGAATCGCCCGGGCATGGCAGATGGTTTCGAGCCATCCGGGCGTGTCAGCGCAAACAAATATCGCGTCAACCGCCTGGGCCTCGTCGAAAGCCTTTTGCCGGTGGATTTCGCAGCCTCGCTCGGCCAGGAATGCCGTTAAGTCGCTGGCGGCGTCATCGGGAAAGCCGATCAGACAGATAAGCGGCATAGAGGTGTTCCTGCCAACGTTCGCGCCTGAGAAGATCTGATTTCGATGCGCTCGTGGATAAAATTAGCACACGACCGTTCCTCAAATCAACGATGATTTCCTCAGGAATCGAACAATTTTTCCACTCTTAATCTTTGGGTTGATGCGGTGATCTGAATTGTTTAGCCGTACTTCACGCAGTTCATTTTGTCCAGATCGGCCATGGCAAAGGTCTTCGGTGAATCGCGCATCCGCTCCGAGGCCGGGCCAACGACATGACATTAAATCTGCCGATGCCTCGCGAACTGATGGCCACCGGACGTGCTTTTTCCCGACTCTGGGAAGGACTGACGGCACTCGGGCCGCTGTTGACTCGGTAACTTTTGTCAGGAATTCTCATCGAATTCGGCTGCCTGAATGCTCCACGGTTGCAGTCATGACCGTAAACGAGTCTTGGAAGCTGAACCGTCGAGATCTGCGTGCAAGAGTTTGCGCAGCAACGACGCTGCATTGGGACGCCGCCGTCCATTGGGCTGACGCATGAGTGGGGATGGCTCGGTTGGCGAATCATCGAGACGAACATCAAAGTGGGCCGGAGGGCCGAGGTCAGGTAAGCACGTCACTGCGTCAGGCGCGGGTACATCGCCGTCGCGATGATCGTAACCAGAGCAATCGACGCAAGCAATACCGCAAAGTCGGTGGTGACACCGAAGCTGCTCACGCTGCCTTCGAGCATCATCGCGCGCAGGCCGTCAACCTCATATGTCAGCGGATTGAGGGAGGAAACCGTCCTGAGCCATCCCGGCATGATGCTGATCGGATAGATCGCATTGCTGGCGAAAAAAATCGGCATAGTCAGGACCTGCCCGATGCCCATGAATCGCTCGCGGGTTTTTACGATGCAGGCGATGATCAGCGAGAACGTCGAGAACAGGCCGGAACCGACGACGATCAGGAGAACGACGATAACAATATGTGCCGGCTCAAAGTTAAGACGCACGCCCATGAGCGCCGCGCAGAGGTAGATCACCAGGGCCTGCGACAGGCCACGGATGCTGGAAGAGAGAGCCTTGCCGATTACAAGCGCGCTGCGAGGCGCCGGGCTGACCATGTAGCGGTGGAGCACGCCGAGATCGCGCTCCCAGATGGCAGAGATTCCGTAAAATATGGCCACGAACAAAACACTCTGTGCCAGAATGCCGGGTGCGAGGAAGTCAAGATACCGTTGCCGGCCCGACGTGAGTCCCCGGACCTGCGCCATCACTCCGCCGAACAGAACAAGCCAGAGGATCGGCTGAACGGCGCGGCTCACGAGTTCCCAGGGATCGTGCCGCAACTTGCGGATTTCCGCGTCGGTGACGGCTATGATGTGGGTCGCATAATCGCTCACCGCGTGACCGAAGGGTCTCCCAGGATCACTGGCGTGGGTGTGCATGGTGCTGATCACTGCTTTTGATCTCCTGCCCGGTCAGGGCGACAAAGACATCGTCGAGCGTGGCGTGCGGTCCGACCTTTGCGCAAAGCTCCGGTGGGGTTCCGGTGGCCGCGAGGCGCCCCGCATGCATTACCGCGACGCGGTCGCATAGCCCTTGGGCTTCATCCATGTAGTGAGTTGTCATAATGATTGCGGCGCCGGTTTGCTGACGTAACAGGCGCAGATGCTGCCACACCGTATTACGTCCATCGGGATCGAGCCCTACAGTCGGCTCATCGAGGAACAGTACCGCCGGTTGATGCATCGTGCTCTGGGCGATTTCAAGGCGGCGCAACATGCCGCCCGAATAATCGCGGGCGAGGCGGTCGCGTACCTGTTCAAGCCCCATCGTATTGAGCGCAGTTTCGATTTTCTGTGCGCGTTCGGCGCGGGGTATGAGATACAGGCGCGCGGACAGGAGAAGGTTCTCGTATCCGGTTAGTTCACGGTCGGCGGACAGGAGTTGCGGCACGTAACCGATGCGCTTGCGCACCTCTGCCGGCTGGCTGGTTATGTCAAATCCGGCGACCAGACCGCGCCCGGAACTTGGCGGCAACATCGTGGTCAGCATCTTGATGAGAGTGGTCTTCCCTGCGCCGTTTGGCCCGATGAGACCGAAAATCTCGCGCCCTTTGATGGAAAAGGAGACACTGTCAACAGCCGTGAAGGCGCCGAAACAGCGTGTCAGCCCGGATGTTTCGACAACATGGTCCGGGCGAATCGCCTTCCTTTCGAATAACGAACTCTTCAACGCAACGCCCCGCCTCTTCTTCAGGCAGCTCCATCATTGCCGCTGCCCCGATGTTCTGTCTGATTCAAGTGCCCGAACCGCGCCCTGATCTGCCTGCTGGGAATTTCTATTCTCTCGAATCTCGGTTGGGAAGTCTCGGCAGTCTTTACCACGGTTCAGGCTGCGCTGGACCTGGGTTCAAAAGCGGGCTCAAATGCGCCCTGCAGGAAAGAACCGGCAGAACGTGAGCAGGGCCGACTGAAGTATCGATAATATGCGCGGGGAGATGGAAATTCGAAATCAGCAGTCGCTTCAAGCCCGGCGGTGGCTCCAATTTGCATGGGCGGTGACTTCGCGGGCGACAGGCGCCGGGAAGGATTACTCCTGCGCCGGCTCCCGACCTGTCCGCGGGCACAGGAACTTCGAATCGATTCGCGATAGCGACAGTTCGTTCGGTGACCCGCACTATCACGCGATTGGGGGCGCCCTATGGGTTTTTGCGAGCAGGAATTTCGAAGCCCGCTGCCGCTTTTCGAATGCGTCGGGCCGACGTCGCAACACATATCGCGCCGATCACCGCCCCCGCCATCAGCATCCAGGTCGACGGCTCCGGGCTCTCGGTCAAAACATCGAGGCTCGCATTGATCGAACCGCCGGGATCGCTGATATCTGTGTAGGACAAGCCGAGATCGTCAGCCGGATCGTTTGCTCCGACGATCTGCAGCGACGAATCGCCGATTCCGACGACCGTGAAATGCAGAACTGCCAGATTGAAGTCAGTCGCGCCGACACCGCCTGGATCGGTGGATCCACCGGCAACGTCGGAGCCGAAGCCGGAGAAATCGAAACCGAAGAGACTCCCAAGCGTGTATCCGTCGTACTGCAGAACGCCGGTGTTGCCGACCTTCACGTCGAAGCCAAAGCCGGAGAAAGTGTTTCCGGGGATATCGTGCGGAGCATCCAGCGCGTCGCCGATGTCGACAAAGACATCGAAAGATGAATTGATTGCCGGAGAGGGATTACCCGGCGTGAGAGTCACTATCGTCTCTCCCGGTGCGGGAAGGGCGAGAATGCCGAGTGTAAACGCGATGGAAAGGAAGGTTTTTTTCATGTCAGTTCGTCCTTACTGGACCCAGGCGCGATAGTAGCCTTGCCAGAGTTTGTAATCGTTAAGCGAAATCCTGCCGTCGCCGTCATAATCCATGCGGCGATCGGGCGCCTGCGCGGCCGTCTTGCCAACCGCGCCTGCGATGAGCGCCTGGTCGGCCGTATCCACTACGCCGTCGTCGTTAAGATCGCCGGGAAGAGTGTTGAAGCCGATGACGATCGGATCGTGGTCCGACGCCGCCCACGGATCAGCGCCATAGTATGCAACTTGCGCTGCGGAACTCTTGTCAGCACTGTTCAGCGCCTGCAGTGAACTCGGCTCATCGGCGTTGTTGTGCCACTCTGCGACTCTCTTCACGAGGAGATTCATGGCGGAGTTGGCCATGGCATGGTCCAGGTAACCGGCCTGTGAACCGAAGTTGTACGAATAAGCCGAGTTGCCGATGATGGCATGGATCAGGTTCAGGTAGCCATGCGATCCGAAATACTGAATCGGATCTTCGCCGTAATAAGCGTTGAAATCGCCCACCAGCAGAAGGCGCCGGCTGGCTGAAGGATCGCCTGTTGGATTTCCTGCGAGCCACGTGATCACGTTCTGCGCCATGTTCAGGCGAAGACCGTTGCAAGTACCCTGGAAGGGATCATCGAGGCCGCCACCGCACGCGCTTCCTTTTGAACGGAAGTGATTCACGACGAAGGTGAACGCCTGTTGATCGGCTTTGTTGCCCGATGCCGGCTTGAACGTCTGCGCCAGCGCAGGCCGATTGGTGTCGTTCTGGTAGTACATGGCCGGACCGCCGATGGTCGTCAGCCGGTCAGGGCGATAGATGATCGCTGTGCGAATCGCGTCAGTGCCATTGCTGTTGCCGAGAATCGTCGTATCGATGAGTGCGTAGGGGGCCGATGGCGGATTCGCGCAGAGAGCGTCCTGGCCGGCCTTTTTGCAATTCAGGCCGTCGACCAGGGACTGCAGGGCCTCGTTCGTATAAGTGTTCGACTGGCCGCCAGTGTTGCCGTCATCGAAATTCTGCACCTCGCTGAGGCCGTATACATCGGCATCCATAGCGCTCAAAGCTTCGATGACTTTCGTCTTCTGATGCTGGAACTCGGTTGCGGTCTGCGCGCCGCGACTGCCGAGCGTGGTGAAGAAGTTCAGCACGTTTGCGCTGACGGCGCGGAAACGTCCGCCGACGCTGGTGAGAATCGGCGCGATGGCCGGGCGCGGATTGGCGGAGTAGAAAGCTGGCAGGGCGGTGGGCTGAATTCGATATTCGCCGAAACGATCGTCGAGCACACCGATCACCGGTGAGTTGGTTTGCGTGCCGGGATCATAGTTCACCAGATCGCCGGAGCGGATCGCGTTGGAGTCGCTCAGGCCACCGGCGGGGAACAGCGTTGGATAAAGGTTGGTGTCGCTCAGCGTACTGGCGTCGTCGAGCGCGATGACGCTGCGCTGCACGAGGTCGGTCGCGGCCGCCCACGTGGTGGCGTCGCCGACGGCATCCGTGGGAGCGTATTGCAGCGACGGCGCGAGATCGATCTGGCCGAACGTGCCGAGGCTGAAGTTACCGGTCACTGTGAGCCGCTGGTTGATCTGCACGGCCATGCCTTCATAGCGTTCGAGGTCGGGGTTCCATGAAGGATTTCCCGTCACGTGGCTGCTGGACACCGGGAGGCTGATGACAGTACGGGTGAAACTGTTGCCAGTGCTGCAGACCGCTTCATCGGTCAGACTGCCGATCTCCGTGAGATGCGACGTCAGTGTATTGCCGAGGAACGATCCTGATCCGGAGAATTCGCTGACTCTACCCTGGACACGCACGCGGTCGCCGATGTTGACGGGAATTCCGGCGGCGTTATCGAAAATGAAGATGCCCTCGGATGTTGATGGATCGCTGTCCCAGGTGGCGTCGGGCTCTTGCAGATAGAAACCCTTCAGCTGCTTCGCGCTCTGGAAGCTGCCGGTCACGATTCCCTCAACCGTGACAACCTGGCCTGCCAGCGGGCTGTCGGAGCCAGTCCCCTGAATCGTATGGATGGCCGTTGCTGTTCCGCCGCAGACGAAGGGGACGTTGACGGTGAGACTGATGTTGAACGAGCCAGTGCGACTCTGGTCGTCGGTAACAGTGCAGGGCAGCGACCAGGTAGTCGCAACCGTTCCGGCCGGAACCTGATAGACGCCCGAGAATGTCGTGCCCGTGACCGTCAGAGCGAACGGATTGGTCCCGCCAACACCGGTGAGATCGCAGCTTACCGTATAACTCGAAGAAGCTGGATTGCTGCCGGCCGTGATGTTGCCGCTGATGGTTGTCGTGTTGCCGGGAGTGACCGTCGTGGCGCTGCCGGTGGCTGCGGGATTCGTGGGTGCCGTACATGGGAAGAACATGGACGCCGTGTTGCGCGGCGCCGGAGCGGCGGATTGAAAATCGGAGCCGTTCTGGTTTGTGTCATTGCAGCCGGAGTTTTTGCGGAAGTCGGCGGTGGAATTCGTGAGGGAAGGAGCGGCGGCAGAGCCTTCAAAGAAGTTCGTGCTGCCGGGGCCTGTGCCGTATCCGACAAGATCCACGATCTCGGCGAGTTGCGCCGGCGAGCAGGCTGTACTCCCTCCATTGCAGGCGACACCGGTGCTCACGTTTGCAAGAATGACTTTGCCTGTTGTCGCGGACATGTTCACAGTCCCGGTCGCGTCCGGCGCCGGGATCGAGTTCCCGGTCGTTCCTGTGCTTCCCCGAACCAGGTAATACTGACCGGGCGCGAGTGTGCCGTGAAGCATTGCGATGATGTTGTTCCCGAAATTTCCGCTACCGGTGGCGCTGGCGTATTGCACAGACCAGCCCTCAATCGAAGCGGAAGCGCTTCCTCCATTAAAAATTTCCACGAAGTCGCTTTTGTAAGGCGCCCCTGAATTGCCACCGCCGCCATATACCTGACTGATGACCACCTGTCCTTCGGCGAATGGTTGAACGGCCGCAAACGCAGACACAACCAGGAGTGCAGACAGACTTTTTTTCATAATTGGACCGGCTCCGGAATTCCCGTTCGGAATGGG
>CAZXCO010000449.1:0-8828 GCA_964639095.1 uncultured Solibacteraceae bacterium | reverse complement strand
GGCGGACGACGCGCGCAGAGCCGCCCGTGGGTCCCGTACGCGCCCGTACGGTGGCCTGCATCTCGCTGGGACTGTGGATCGGCGTCGCGCTGGCGGGCAAAATGATCGGAATCTACGGTGAGGATTTAAGGCAGGAACAGGAACCTTTTCAGGTGCGTATTTCCAATCAGAGTGCCCGAGGCGTAATTCGGGGCCCCACGCGTTAAAATAGAAGCGAACTCCTGTATGTTTGTCGACGACGCTTTAGCCAAAATCTTCGGCACCCGGAACGAGCGCGAGATCAAGGCGATGCGTCCGATCATTGCCGCAATAAACGATCTCGAGCCATCGATGCAGCAGCTGTCTGACATCGATCTTGCCGCCAAAACCATCGAATTCAAAGAGCGGCTGGCGCGCGGGGCCCCTCTGGACGATCTGCTGATCGAAGCTTTTGCGGTGGTCCGGGAGACCGGCCGCCGGGTGCTCAACATGCGGCACTTCGACGTTCAGCTCATCGGCGGCATGGTGCTGCACAAGGGCCGTATCGCCGAAATGAAGACCGGCGAAGGAAAAACGCTGGTCGCGACCGCGCCTTCCTATCTCAACGCGCTGGAAGGCAAGGGCGTTCATATCGTCACGGTGAACGACTATCTGGCCAAACGCGACTCGGAGTGGATGGGCCGGATTCACCGGTTTCTCGGCCTGACGGTCGGGATCATCGTGCATGACCTGGACGATCGCGAGCGCCAGGAAAATTACGCCTGCGACATCACGTACGGCACTAACAACGAATTCGGCTTCGATTACCTGCGTGACAACATGAAGTTCAATCTTCAGAACTGCGTGCAGCGCGGTCATAATTTCGCCATCGTCGACGAAGTGGACTCGATCCTGATCGACGAGGCGCGGACGCCGCTCATTATTTCCGGCCCGAGCGAGGAATCGACCGACAAGTACTACACGGCGAACAAGGTGATCCCGTTCCTGCAACGGGGCGAGGTGATCGAGGGCAAGGAGCCGGGCGTGACCTACACGACCGGCGACTTCACGGTTGACGACAAGCACCGTACAGCGGCCCTGACTGAAGAAGGCGTTCTGCACGTCGAGAAACTGCTCGGCATCGGCAATATGTATGAGCCGCAGAACGTCGAGTGGAACCACCACATCCAGCAGGCGCTGAAGGCGCACGCGATCTTCCAGAAGGACAAGGACTACGTGGTGAAGGACGGCGAGGTGATCATCGTCGACGAGTTCACCGGACGTCTGATGCCGGGGCGGCGCTGGAGCGACGGCCTGCACCAGGCCGTGGAAGCGAAGGAAGGCGTCAAGATCGAGCGGGAGAATCAGACTCTGGCGACGATCACGTTCCAGAACTACTTCCGGATGTACAAGAAGCTCTCCGGCATGACCGGTACGGCCGAGACGGAAGCCACGGAGTTCGAAAAAATCTACAAACTCGACGTCACGGTGATTCCGACCAACCGGCCGCTGATTCGCAAAGAGAATCCGGACGTCGTCTACCGGACGGAAGAAGAGAAGTTCCGCAACGCCGCGAAGGAAATCAAGACTTTTCAGGAGCGCGGGCAGCCGGTTCTGGTAGGCACGATTTCAGTCGAGAAGTCGGAACGGCTCTCGGCCCTGCTCACGAAGATGGGCGTGAAGCACGAGGTGCTGAACGCGAAGAACCACGAACGCGAAGCGCAGATCGTTGCCCAGGCGGGCCGCAAGGGGTCCGTCACCGTATCGACCAACATGGCCGGCCGCGGCACCGATATTCTGCTGGGTGGAAACGCGGAATCCATGGCCCGCGATCTCATGCGCAAGCAGGGCAAGGATGCCGACCGCGAAGAGTTCAAGGCCGACTGGGAGCGCATTCTGGGTGAGGTCAAGAGCCAGTGCGCTGTTGAGCATGACGAAGTCGTCGGCCTGGGCGGGCTTCATATCGTCGGCACAGAGCGGCACGACTCGCGGCGCATCGACAACCAGCTTCGCGGACGCGCCGGCCGACAGGGCGACCCCGGCAGTTCACGTTTCTTCCTCTCGCTGCAGGACGATCTGCTGCGCATCTTCGGTGGCGAACGCATGCAGAATCTGATGCTGCGGCTCGGCATGGAAGAGGATGTGCCGATCGAGTCGAAGCTCATCACGAAGAGAATCGCGGCGGCGCAGGAGGCGGTCGAGGCCCAGAACTTCGAATCGCGCAAACACCTGCTCGAATACGACGACGTGATGAACAAGCAGCGGCAGGCCGTATATGGCATGCGGCGGCAACTGCTGGAAGGCGTCGATCAGAAGACCCGCATTCTCGAGATGACGAAGGGCGCGACCGGCAGCATCGTGGACAAGCGGTGCCCCGAGAACCTTCATCGCGATTCGTACGACCTGGCCGGGCTGCAGACTGACATGCTGACCCAGTTCGGCGTCCGGATCAATCCGGCGGATCTGGCGGGCATGAACGCGGATCAGATCGACCTCGAACTCTACGAGCGCGCGGCAGCGGCCTATCAGGCGAAGGAAGATCTGGTCGGCGCTTCTCTGCTGCGCGAAGCCGAGCGCAACATCATGCTCCACGTGATCGACGATCAGTGGAAAGATCACCTGCTCTCGATGGATCACCTCAAAGAGGGGATCGGGCTGCGCGGCTACGGGCAGAAGGATCCGCTCGTCGAATACAAGAAGGAATCCTACGATCTCTTCCAGGACATGATGGATCGCATCGAAGACGAGACGATCCGTTATCTCTACTTCCTGCGGTTCGAGCAGAATCCGGAAGCGCTGCCCTTCTCGAACACAGACGACGAGGATGAAGAGGAAGAGGAGCGGCAGCGGATCGAGGTGTCGAAGGCGCTCGAAGAGCAGCAGCGTCTGGCGGCGCAGGCCGCCGTGCAGGACATGACGCGCAATCTTCAGCGGCAGCACGAGCGGGAGCTGAAGGACCTGCAGTTCGCCGGGACCAACGGCTCGGGAACGGCCAGCCACACGGTCACCAACGGCGGCCCGAAGGTGGGCCGGAACGATCCCTGCCCGTGCGGCAGCGGGAAGAAGTACAAAAAATGCCACGGGGCATAATTCCCGCACCCGGTCTTCCCGGGACGGCGCCGAATCGGAAGCCGAACACCGCCCGAACGCGTCTATAGTGATACTGTGCGAAAGCTTTTGTTGCTTTTTCTTCCGGCCCTGCTCTCCGCGGCGATTCTGCCGGATACCATCGGCGACTGGAAGAAAGGGCCTGCGACACGCGCCGCCATTTCCGATCAGAAGGTCTGGCAGGAATACGGGCTGCAGGATTCCGAAACCGCCGAGTACACTGCCGGACAGAAGAAGTATTCGATCTCGGCCTACCGGTTTACCGATGCGACCGGAGCTTTTGGCGCTTACACTGAAGCCCGGCCCAAAGACGCCCAACCGCTCCAGGTCACCGATCTGGGCGCGGCAGATGCCGACACCGAGCTGGTGCTTGTCGGAAATTATCTTTTTCTTTTCAAGGGATACCGGCCAAAGCCTGAAGAGCTGAATCACATTGTGGGGACAGTTCCCCTTTACGAGCAGTCGCCGCTGCCTCCGCTGCCGAAATATCTGCCGGCGGGCGCGGAAGCCAACTCCGAGCGATACATTACAGGCCCGGAGAGCCTGGCCCGGTTTGCGCCTCAGATTTCGCCGAGCACGGCAGCCTTCCATTTCAACGCCGAGGCGGAACTGGCCCGGTACGGCAAAGCAGGCGGGAAAGATACGACGCTCGTGCTCTTCAGCTACCCGACGATGGAAATGGCGAGGCATCAGCTTCCCGATTTCCAGAAGGTGCCGGGAGCGATTGTGAAGCGGTCCGGACCTCTGGTCGCCGTGGCTTTGAATCCGTCCAGCTCCGACGATGCGGAAAAGCTCCTGGCCCGCATCCGGTACCAGGCGGAAGTAACTCTGCCGGAGCATGTTCCTACCCTGAAGGACAACCCGGCCAACCTGTTCCTGAATATTTTCATCCTGTGCCTCGTTCTCGCGGCATTCTGCGTGCTCTCGGGGCTGGTGGTGGGGGGCCTTCGGCTGCTGTTGCGGCGGGCAGGCGCATCGGGCGACGGGGACAACATGATTTCGTTGCACCTTTCCGGGCGGCCATGAGCAATGGGCCGACGGTAAGTTGCTTTGAATGGTAGCGATTGCGGATCTTTGAGGACGGCGCGGGCCAGCGAATCGCTGAATCGAGCGATTGTCAAGGGAAATCCACAAAATTTATAAGCGTCATGGAATCATGCTTTTATGTTGTGGATAAATAAGGGCGGATTTCCCCTTGACGAAGGCTTGCGCAAAACTTTAATATCCAATCACTAAGTTTTTGGCGGTTGCGAAGCCGTTGAAAATGATTCTCCCATCGAATTCACCTCGCCCGCGCGAGGTGAGCGAAAGCCCACCCTTTACTGGGTGGGCTTTTCACATTTCGGGCCAGGCCGGACTCTGCCGCATTCGCTGAAAACAGACAAAAGCAACGTTGCCCTGCGGCGCACCGTCCCTCAATCAGAGCCCGACAAAAAAGGGCCGGGGAAAGGGCTTGATTCCGGGAAGGCGCGGCCGTTGGCATCCGTCATATACTCGTTAGTCGGGCGTATACTGAAGGTTCAAGAGGTCGTATGAACAAATATGGAAAGTTTGCCATCCTGATGGCGATCATTGTCGGTTCTCTGGGCTTCCTTGCGTACTCGGGGATTCAGGGATCGACGACGTATTACAAGACCATCACGGAGCTTCGCCAGATGGGTGGCAGTGCACAGACCCGCCACGTTCGCGTCGGTGGCGACGTGCAGGGGAATTCCATCGTTCATAAGGCCGGAATGGTGACGTTCAACCTCGTGCAGGACAAGCAGGTTCTCCAGGTCGCCTATGAGGGCCGCGACCCGCTTCCGGACACTTTCCGCGACGGCGCGCAGGCGCTGGCCGATGGACATCTCGGTCCCGACGGCGTTTTTCATGCTTCGGAAATTCAGGCGAAGTGCGCGTCGAAGTATGCGCCCAAGCCCGGTATGGCACCCGAACAGTTGCAGCCTGGCGCGAAACCGGCGCAGGTCAGTTCGCCGATGCGCTCCAGCCTCTAGGATCAGTTTTATTCGTGCTCATTTGCGTTCATTCACGGCGCCGTTTGGCCGTTCCTAAATCCGCCAGGACATCACCCATATGGAAAATCTAGGCGCTCTCGCCCTGTTGCTGGCGTTCTGTATCTCGCTCTATGCGATCGTTGCGAGCGTTGCGGGACGCTTGAAGAACAAACCCTTTCTGACTCTGAGCGGCGAACGCGCCATTCTCGCCGTGTGGTTCCTGATTTCCAGCGCGGCCGCCGTCCTCATCTACTCCCTGATGACCGGCGACATGCGCATGGCGTATGTGGCGTCGCACACCAACCGCGCCATGCCGCCGTTCTACAAATTCGCTGCGTGGTGGGGTGGGCAGGAAGGCTCGCTGCTGTTCTGGAGCTGGATCCTTTCGACTTACGGGGCGGTGGTCGTTCTCGTCAGCCGGGGCAAGCACCGGACCATGATGCCCTGGGTGGTGGCGATTCTCTCCTCGGTACAGGTCTTCTTCCTGATCCTCAATGCGTTCGTCGTGAGCCCGTTTCAGGTTCTGGCGCTCGACAAGGTGGTGACGTCGGTCCCGGACGGCATGGGATTGAATCCGCTGCTGCAGTACTGGGCGATGGTGATACATCCGCCGATGCTCTATCTGGGATACGTGGGCTTCACGGTTCCATTCGCCTTTGCGATGGCTTCGCTTATTGCGAAAGCGCCGGGCGACAGCTGGATCCACACGACCCGCCGGTGGACGATCGTGACGTGGCTGTTCCAGAGCATGGGGATCATGCTGGGTTCCGCGTGGGCTTATCACGTTCTGGGCTGGGGCGGGTACTGGATGTGGGATCCGGTGGAGAACGCCTCTCTGCTTCCCTGGCTCGCCGCCACCGCGTTCCTGCACTCGGTGATGATGCAGGAAAAGAAAGGCATGATGAAGGTCTGGAACATGGTCCTCATCGGGGCCACGTTCTTCCTTTGTATCTATGGTACGTTCCTGACGCGGTCCGGCATCATCAGTTCGGTGCACGCGTTCGCGGAGTCGTCGATCGGCACCTACTTCGTTTCGTTCCTTGCGATCGGGATCGCGGCCACCCTCTGGCTGATTCTCAACCGGCTGGACTTTCTCAAGAGCGAGGCGGAACTGGAGAGCGTCGTTTCGCGCGAGTCGAGCTTCCTGTTCAATAATCTGATCCTGCTGGCGAGTTGTTTCGCGGTCCTGTGGGGCACGATGTTTCCGGTCCTTTCGGAAAAGTTTTCGACCGAAAAGATCAGCCTCGATGCGATCTGGTTTAACCGCCTGATGGTGCCGATCGGCCTGTTCCTGCTGTTCCTGACCGGTGTCGGTCCTCTTTTCGCATGGCGGCGAACCTCCATGGAGAGCCTGCGGAAGAATTTTCAGTGGCCGGGCATCGGGATGCTGGTCGTGGTCGCGGCGCTGTTCGCCGGCGGAATGCGCTATCCGTACTCGATCATTTCGCTCGGTCTGTGTTTCTTCGTGGCGGCGACGATCGTGATGGAATTCTTCCGCGGCGCGCGCGCGATCAATGAGAAGACCCACGTGGGCCTGATTCCCTCGATGATCGAACTGACGCATCGCAATACGCGGCGCTACGGCGGCTATCTCGTGCATATGGGGATCGTGCTGATGTTTGTCGGGTGGAGCGGGCATCCGTTCAATCAGACGGCGATCGGCCAGGTCAACAAGGGCGACACCATGAAGGTGGGCGCTTATACGTTGAAGGTCGCCGATCTCACCGAAGGCGAGACGGCCGATTATCTGTGGGACACCGCGATCCTTCAGGTTTCGAAAAACGGCAAGGCGCTGGGAACTCTGGAGCCGACCCGGCGTTTCTACAAGATTGCCCAGCAGGGCACGGCCGAAGTAGCTCTGCGCACGAGGCTGAACGAGGACCTCTATATCAACTACGCGGCGCGCGAAGGCGACAAGGCGACTCTGCAGGCGTACGTGTTTCCGCTGGTCACGTGGATCTGGGTGGGCGTTGTTGTCCTCATCGGCGGAACGTTCGTATGTCTGGTTCCGAGCAAGGTGGCGCGCTCGTATCCGCGCACCGAAGTTGTAGGTATTGCAAAGACGAATGCACCGGTTAAAGCTTAGTATTCTGCTGTTGATTATCGCCGCTTCGGCCGCGACGATTTGGGCCCAGACGGAGGCGCAGATCGAGAGCGATCAGGTGAAGCGCGTCGGCTCGCACCTTTCGTGCCAGTGCGGAGCCTGCCAGGAAAACCTCAACTGCCAGATGTCTTCCGGCCAGTGCCATTTCTGCAAGCCGGCACGCACGAAGATTTTCGAAATGCAGTCGCAGGGAATGACGGACGCCCAGATTATTCAGGCGTTCATCAAGCAGTATGGCGAAAAGATTTTCCGCCACGATCCCAACTCCTATTTCTGGGTCGTTCCGTATATCTCGCTCGGTCTGGGTGGTCTGGCTTTGATTTTCGTCCTGCGCCGGGTTCGGGCGCATCATTCGCTCAGGCCCGCGGCGGCCGGGGGCCCACCGGTCGACGACGACCCGGCTCTCGCACGCTATCGCGACGCGATCGAAAGAGACACCGAGAGACTGGACTGAACCGCATTGGACCTGAGTCTCATACTTGGAGCGCTGCTGGGCGCGGGGATGATCGGATTCCTGTTGTTCATCCGTGTGAAGGACATTCCGCAACCTGCGCCGGAATCTCCTTTCAAACATCTTGAAGAACGCAAGGCCGCGATTTACGAGAACCTGCGCGACCTGCAGTTCGAATATCGCCTGGACAAGCTTTCCGACGAAGACTATCAGGCCACGAAGCTGGAGTTGCAGAAGGATCTCGCCCACGTAATGGCGGAAACGGATCGCATCAAAGCGGAGCTGGGATTAAAGCCGGCGAAGGCAGCGCCGGCGCCCGCACCGGGGCCCCTGGCACAGAAGAAGCATGTCTGCTCGTCGTGCGGCGCCAGTTTCGACAAACCCCTGAAATTCTGCGGGGAATGCGGCAAACCGATGGGAGGGGCGGCGTGAGGAATTTCTTCTGGCAATGCATCCTCGCGGCGATTGTCGCGGTCACCGCGCATGCCGCGATCGACGGAGTCGTGGTCAATGGGACCACGGGCAGGCCGCAGCCTGGCTCGACCGTCACCCTTTTCCAGACGACTCAACAGGGCCCGCAGGATCTTGGCAGCGTCAAGACGGACGCCCAGGGTAAGTTCGTTTTCACGCAGAACGTGCAGGCTGGCGTCGGGGGCGGTCCGCTGCTTCTGCAGGCGGTTTATGACGGCGTCCAGTACAACAAGACGCTGCCACCGGGCACGCCAACGCAGGGCGTGGAGATCCCCGTGTTCAAGTCGCAGAAGTCGCCCGGCGACGCGAAGATCGAGCAGCACTTCTTCGTTCTCGAGCCATCGCCCGACGGGACACTGGCCGTCAACGAGGGCTTCGTTTACAAGAACGACGGCAAAACCACCTGGAACGATCCCGACCGCGGCACGCTGCAGTTCGAACGGCCCGCCGCCGCGCAGGGAAAAGTCGAAGTAAACGTGCTCGCGCCCGGCGGTCTGCCGATCCGGCGCGCTCCCGATCCGTTGGGCAAGCCGAATCAATTCAAACTCGATTTCCCCATCAAGCCCGGAGAGTCGCGCGTGGACCTCGCCTGGTCGATGCCGTTCAACAGCCCCGGGGTTTTCCGGTATCACGTGCTTTCGAAATCGGACCTGCTGCGCGCCGTGGCGCCGTCCGGCGTCGAGTTCAAGGGTGACAGCCTCGCGCTTCTCGGGCAGGAGCCGAGCAGCAAAGCCAATATTTA
>CAZXCO010000448.1:0-3988 GCA_964639095.1 uncultured Solibacteraceae bacterium | reverse complement strand
ACCGACGCAATCGCCCCTCCCGGAAAGGGAGAAAGACCAGCGCATGAACGCTTCTACTACCTGGAGCTTCTGCGGCGCGCGGGATGGCTCGATGCGATTCCCGACGTTCCGTCGATCCGGCTGGATGGAATCGAGGAGCTTCGGGCGCTGGGTGAGGCTCGCTTCGCGGCGCTCGGAGTCACGCGGCCGGTGATCGGCGTCAGTCCCGGGGCGGCGTACGGTTCGGCGAAACGGTGGCTCCCCGAGCGGTTCGCTGAGGCCGGGGTGCGGCTGGCGGCGGAAACCGGAGGCAGCGTGGCTGTGTTCGGTTCGGCCGCCGAGAAAGGCATGTGCGAAGAGGTGGCGCGCTCGGCGAATGGCCGCAACTTCGCGGGAGCGACCACACTGGGCGAATTTCTCGCGATGACCGCCGCGTGCAGTCTTTTCCTCACCAACGATTCGGGGGCGATGCATATTGCCTCGGCGCTCGGCGTTCCCTCGGTCACGGTGTTCGGACCGACGGATGAAACGGCTACGGGACCGCTGGGGCGGGCTGCTCGTCTCGTGCGCGAGCCGGTCGATTGCGCGCCGTGCCTGCGGCGGGAATGCCCGATCGATCATCGCTGCATGACGCGTGTGACGGCGGATCGCGTGGTTGAGGCCGCGCAGGAGTTGCTGCAGGTGCGGCTTTGAGGAACCGCTCTTTGATTCCGGCCGCTGCTAGACTACGGAGTTGCCAGGAGAAGTGAAAAACATCCTCATCGTGAGGCTCGGGGCCATGGGCGACATCATTCACGCCCTGCCTGGCGCTTCATCGCTGAAACACAGCTTCCCCGACGCGCGGGTCACGTGGGTGGTGGAGCCGCGCTGGACGCCGCTGCTCGAAGGCAACGGTTTTGTCGACCGGATCGTCGTTTTCCGGCGCGACGAGCCACGCTCGTGGCGGCGTACGAGAAACGAACTGCGGGAAGAGCATTACGACCTCGCGGTCGATTTCCAGGGATTAACGAAGTCGGCGCTGATCGCGCACCTGGCGCACGCCGAGCGCATCGCGGGCTTCGGACCCCGCGTGGTGCGGGAGCGGCCGGCCGGGCTGTTCTATTCCACCCGCGTTCACAGCGGCGCGGTGCATGTCGTCGATCAGGCGCTGGACCTCGCGAAGGGAGCCGGCGCCACGAATCTCGTGCGGGCGTTTCCACTTCCTTCTGGCGCGCCGGAAGGCCGGCTGCCCGAAGGGCCATTCGCGCTGGCGAGTCCTCTCGCCGGCTGGACCTCCAAGCAATGGCCGCTCGAATATTACGAACGGCTGGCGGACATGCTGCGCGCGAAGCTCGGAATGCCGCTGGTGTTGAATGGCGCGCCGGGTACGGTTCCTCCTGTGCCGGGCACGATGCCGCACGAAAGCGGCATCGCCGGCCTCATCGACGCCACGCGGCGAGCCGCGCTTGTCATTGGCGTCGACAGCGGGCCCCTGCACCTCGCGGCGGCGTTGAACAAATCGGGAGCAGCGATCTTCGGCCCCACGGATCCGGTTCGCAACGGGCCGTATGGCGGTGATTTTCAGATTTTCCGCGTCCCCGGCGCCCATACGACCCACCGGCGCGGCGCGACGATCGCGGCGACCATGAGAGAGATCACTCCGGAACAGGTTTTTGGGGCGCTCGCCTCGCGGGTGCATTGTCACGCGGGCTCCTCCGACTGATGCGGCGGCACTGGTTTCCCAAGGCTTACGGCGATGTGGTGGCGCGTTTGAGGGTCCCCGCAGGATTCGTCATGGTGGCGGCTTTCGCCTGGTTCTCGCATCCGGATCCGCTCTCGCTTGGGATCGGGTTGCCACTCTCAGCCTGCGGCCTGGCACTGCGCGCGTGGGCCGCCGGACATCTGGCGAAAGATCAGCGGCTGGCGACGTCCGGGCCGTACTCGTTCACGCGAAACCCTCTTTATCTCGGAACTCTGGTTACCGCTCTCGGGCTCGCGGCGGCGGCCCGCAGCGCTGGTCTGGCTCTGCTCTTCGCCGCGCTGTTTGCGCTCGTGTATCTGCCGGCGATCGAGCTGGAGGAGCAGCATCTGATGGAGATCCTGCCCGGATACGGCGAGTTCGCCGCGCGCGTGCCTCTGCTGATTCCGCGCTGGCCGGCGAAGTTCGGGCCGGACCGGTTTTCCGCCGCGCTGTACCGCAAAAACCGCGAATATCAGGCGCTGCTCGGCTGGGTGATTGGCGTGCTCTGGCTCACGGTCCGTGCGCTCTGGCTGCGGTAAGCGGCTCTCTTTCCGGTTCTGAGTACCCCTTGCGCTTCTACGTATACCTGCTGTATATGTAGAAGCCGGAGGTATCCCCGTTGACTTCGCCCCGGTCCGATCTCCCGCAGGGTACGCTGGATCTGCTGATTCTCCGCATCCTGGCGATGGGGCCGAGTCATGGCTATGCGATAGCGCAGCGCATCCAGCAGATCTCGCGGGACGCGCTGCAGGTGCAGCAGGGATCGCTCTATCCGGCGCTGCACCGGCTGGAAAACCGGGGCCTGCTGGCGGCGGACTGGAAGGAAACAGAAACGGGCCGCGCGGCCAGGTTCTACAGGCTCACGGCCCGGGGCCGGAAACAACTGAAAGAAGAGACCGAGAGCTGGGCGCGGCTTACCGCCGCCGTGGGTCTCATTCTCAGCGCAACCTGGGGCGGCTCCTCCGGAGACGCGGAATGACCTGGCTGGCCCGTCTGCTGCGTCCCGGGCGTGCCGAACGCGAGCTCGATGCGGAACTCCGGTTTCATTTCGACGAGCACGTCGCGGCCAACATCCGGAGAGGGATGGCGGTGGCAGCGGCCCGGCGCATCGCCCGGCTGGAAGTCGGCGGAATGGAGCAGTTGAAGGAGGAATGCCGCGATGTACGGGGGCTTCGGGTTCTGGACGCTCTGCTGCAGGATGCCGGATACGCGCTGCGCACCTTCCGCCGAAGTCCGGGCTTCACCGCAACGGCCATCGCCATGCTCGCCGTCGGCATCGGCGTCAACGCCGCGGTTTTCACAGTGACGGATACGGTGCTGTTCAAGGGATTTCCGCTTGTCTACCAGAACGAGCGCATCCTGTACCTCTCCGGGCCGGGCGGCATGTCATGGCCCGATTTCGCGGACTGGCGGAATCAGGCGAAATCGTTTGAGGGGCTGGCTGCGGTCGCCGATCTGGAGGTGAGCCTGAATGACAACAGCGGCTTCCCGCAGAGCTATGACGCCACTCAGGTCACTCCGGAGGCCTTCCGGCTGGTTCGCCAGAGTCCGATTCTCGGCCGGGACTTCGCGCCCTCCGACGCGGTTCCCGGAGCGGCGCCGGTTGCCATCCTGAGCTACCGTCTCTGGGAGAGCCGGTATGGAAAGGCGCCGGCGATCCTCGGCAGGACTGTCAGGATCAACGGCGTTCCGACCAGGGTGATCGGAATCATGCCGAGGGGTTTCACTTTTCCGCAGAGACAGGACCTTTGGGTTCCGCTGGTCCCCACCCCCGCCATGGAAAAACGGGGCGACCGTGGCTTATGGTTCGCCTTCGGACGGCTGAAAGACGGCGTCACGATCCAGAGCGCGCGTGCCGAACTGCAGACCATCGGCAAGCGGCTGCAGAACGACTGGCCGCTGACGAACCGGAACTATCTTCCCACCGCAAGGACGTTCGCCGAGCACTTCATCAGCGTGGATGCTTCCACGATATACGGGTCGCTGTGGGGAGCAGTGGGCTTTCTGCTGCTGATCGCCTGCGCCAATCTCGCCAATCTGATGCTTGCCCGCGCGATTGTCCGGTCCCGCGAGATTTCGATTCGCATGGCGCTCGGCGCGGGAAGGACCCGGATTGTTCGGCAGCTTCTCATGGAAAGCATGCTGCTCTCCGTCGCGGGCGGCATCCTCGGCTGGTGGCTGGCCCGGTGGGGCGTGCATATCTATTCGCTGGTTGAGAATCCCCGATCCTGGTTCGCGGGCGTATTGGATTACGCAATGGACTACCGGGTTTTCGCGTATCTCGTCGTG
>CAZXCO010000447.1:0-3638 GCA_964639095.1 uncultured Solibacteraceae bacterium | reverse complement strand
CAGATGTCGGATCCATGATAAGCGCGACGGCATGGCTGTTCTGCGGGGTCGTTTTCTGCGCGGCTGTCGCGGGCAAGTACTACGGATGCGCGGCGGCGGCCCGCTGGAACGGCGTCTCGCGGCGCGAAGCATCGATTATCGGAGTGATGATGAACGCGCGCGGGCTGACCGAGCTGATTGTGATCAACGTCGGTTATTCGCTGGGAATTCTGCCGAAATCGGTGTTTTTCATGCTGGTTTTCATGGCTGTCGGGACCACGTACATGACGACACCGGTCTTGCGGCGCCTCTTCCGGGGCAGCGAACTGTGGGAGCCCTACAGCCTCTCCGCCTTCGAGGCGGCGCGTACACGCCGTCTCAAGCCGGCTGAAAACTAGCGTGAAAGCCCGGATGGATCGGGTGCTTCAACGGCAGTCGGGCGATCGGACCGGATCGCAGCGAAAAGGCATCCAGCAGGAGATACTCGACGCGATTTTCGGCCGGGACGAGGTGCTGCACGATGACCACGGCCTCGGCTGGATTCTTCGGATTGACGACGGCGACAGGCTCTCCCCCAAGATATTCGCCGCGCGGGGTCCGGTAGAGGTCGCAGACGTCGCCGGCTTTCCACGAGCCGCGCACGAGCTGATCGAAGAACTTCCGCCCCGCCTGGGCGCGGGCGCCGATGCCGAGAGCCCAGAAATCGTCATAGCTCCGGCCCAGGTGGTGTGCATCGACGGCCGGAAAGTCCGGGGCGCAATCGTATGACATCGCCTGCCTGCCGGTCAGGGTGCGTGCTTCCGGATCCACGATGTAGCGCACGGGCCGGCAGGGCGGCACAGTCTGGAACAGATCGGGCACGGGCTGGTATTCGCGATAGATCTCCCGATCGATTTCGAGCACGTCGATCAGCAGCCTGCCGCCTTCTTCGTGGCAGTTGATCATGTGCAGGCAATAGCGCGGTTCGATCGCGAACGATACCGGTTCAGTCGCCTTCGATTTGCGCGCTGTGATGAAAAGCCGCGTGCCCTTATCGGGCTCCCAGCTCAGGGATTCCATCACCGAGATGTCTTCCGACCAGAAACGCTCGAAATCCATGAGCAGCGGGCTGAGGTAAAAGACGACATAATTCGGCGTGAAGCCGAAATCGTGGACTGAATGCGGATACTCGAGGCGGCGCCGCCGGCGGCGGATGAAGCCGCCCGCAGCGTCGAATTCGTAGACATTCAGCATCGGATCGGTAACCGAAAAGGAGATGCCGAAGTTCAGGAGATGGCCCGAAGCGGGATCCGTTTTGGCGTGAGCCGAGAACGGGGTGACTTCATTGAGCGAACCGTTGAAATCGTATTCGCCGCGAGTTTCGAGCGTCACGGGATCGAGTTCAACCGGCACCGACTGCTCGCCAAAGGCGAGCAGCTTTCCGTCATAAGGGTAGACGCTGACGTTTACCGGCGGCTCCAGCATGACTTTGCGGCGCAGCCGGTCGCCGGGGAATGCGGTGCCGAATTCGCGGTAGAGAAACCGTCCGGCGGAATTTTCATCGCGCAGCTTCGGCGTGACGATAAAGCGGTTGGTGAAGCGGATGCCGTCGTCCGAGAACCGGAGCGCACACACCATGCCGTCGCCATCGAGCCAGTGCTTGTAACGCTTCCCGGCGCGCTCGAAACGGGCGGGACCGTTGATGTAGTACGTCCCGCGGAGCCAGTCCGGGATGCGGCCCGCGATACCGGAGATCTCGTAGCTGCTTTCCACTTCCTCGAACAGGAAGCAGCGCTCCAGCAGCGGGGCGTGATCGGGCGAAGCAGTTTCAGGACCTGGCGTAGACATCTCTCCAGTCGTTCCGCCCTTCGGTGAATTCATAAGTGTGGTTGACGGGAACTCCCCCGAATCGCTGGACCAGACCGCTGGGCCAGCGAATCTCGACCGAGTCGATCGCCGCGGTGGAGCCGAGGCCGAAGTGCTGTTCGAGCGGGAGGCAGCCGAAGTTCGTGCCGCCCGAGACCTCGCGGTACTGGCGGCGGCCGTCCGCTTCGACTGCAATGCGTGCGCCGATGGCCGAGCGGTTGCTGCGGACCCCCGCCAGCCGGATGTTCACATAGTTGCCGGCCAGCCGATTCGCATAATAGACGCTCGTGGTGAGCAGATCGCCCGGATACTGACCGCCGGACGCCACGAGCATCGACATGCGGCCGTTCCCGAACAAATCGGCGATGTTGACCCCGTGACTCTTGCCCCGCCAGGCGAGCCCGGCCGCAAAAGTGGTATTGCGGAAACGCGCGCCATCGAATTCCAGCAGAACCATCGGGTCGAGGCGGTCCATCTTCGGGCTTCCATTGCCCAGCACGAGGTCGACGTAACCATCGTTATTGACGTCGCCAAGCGTGGCGCTCATGGTGCCCCACGCGCCGTTGAGGCCGAGTTCACGGGTCATCTGTTTGAACGTGCCGTCGCGATTGTTGTGAAAAATCCGTGTCGGGCTGCAATCGGGAGGGCCTTCGCCGAACCGCATGGTGTGGATGACGTCTTCGTGATCCGACCAGACGAACTGCACGATATCGGGCCAGCCGTCGTTGTCGTAGTCCCAGAACGCCGCCAGCGTTCCGAAGGCGGACTCGGTGACGCCCGCTTTCTCGCTGACATCGGTAAATGTACCGTCGCCGTTGTTGTGATAAAGCTGGGAGCGGCCCATGGCATTGGAGACGAAGAGATCGGGCCGGCCGTCATTGTCGTAGTCGCCCCAGGCGCAACCGATCGTGGGCCAGATCGTCTCGATGCCAGCCTGCGCGGTGGTTTCGGTGAATGTGCCGTCGCCGTTGTTGTGGAAGAGGCGATTGGGCGTTTTGCGATCGAACAACCCGCCGAGATTATTGGCGATGAAGAGATCGAGCCAGCCGTCGCCGTCGTAATCGACCCACGAGGCGCTGAAGGCCGGTCCCCAGAGTGTCAAGCCGGCTTCCGCGGTGACGTTCGTAAACGTGCCGTCGCCGTTGTTGCGCAGAAGATCGCCTTCGCCGCCGTAGAATCCCAGGCGGGTCACGTAGAGATCGACGAAACCGTCGTTGTTGTAGTCGGCCGCCAGGATGGCGAAGGTGTTTACGGACTGGTCGATGCCCGATCCGATCGACACATCGGTGAATGTGCCGTCGCCGTTGTTGTGATACAGGCTGCATCCGCCGTGGGCGGCGGCGATGGCGATATCGAGATAGCCGTCGTTGTCGTAATCGAAAATGGCGATGCCGCGGCCGCCGCTGGTCTTGTCGAGGCCGATCTGCGCCGCGATATCCGTAAACTCGACGACCGGCCGTTCATGTCCGGCGGTCACCTGCATGCGGTAATTATCTGGCACGAACGGCGGATATTCGCCCAGCTTGCGCGCCGTCAGCCAGAGCCAGTAGCGGGCGCGCTCGTTCGCCGGGTCGGCATCCATGGCATCGACGCCGAGTTCGGCCGCGCGTTGCAGCCTTCCGGCGCGACCCATGGAGACGGCGGCTTCGTGACGGGCGCGCCCGTACCAGCGCGATTCGCGGGGAACCTTCAGCAGTTCGGCTTCGGACTCCTGATAGAGACCGCACTTGCCGAGAATTTCGCCCAGTTCGACCCGCGTCTTGTGGTCGTCGGGCCGCGCCTTCACACGATTCCGGCAGCGCGCGATGACATCC
>CAZXCO010000446.1:0-5948 GCA_964639095.1 uncultured Solibacteraceae bacterium | reverse complement strand
TGCATCTGGTCGAATTGATTCCGGGGCCGGAAACCCGTCCCGCAATCCTCGCTATCCTCACGGATTTCTGCGATCACCGGCTCGGCAAAGGCGCGGTCCTCTGCAAAGACACGCCGAACTTCATCGGGAATCGCATCGGCGCTTTTTTCGGCTCCACCGTGCAGCGCCTGACCCTCGAGCACGACCTCACCATCGAAGAAGTCGACGCGCTCACCGGTCCGCTGATCGGCCTTCCGAAAAGCGCCACCTACCGGCTGCTCGATATCGTCGGCCTCGACGTCTGGGAGCATGTCACGAAAAATCTGTATGAGGCGGTTCCCGGCGATCGGTTCCGCGGCCGCTTCCATCTGGCGCCCTTCGTTCGCGAGATGATCGAGCGCAGCTGGCTCGGGGACAAGCGCGGCCAGGGCTTCTACAAGCGCGTTGGAAAAGAGCGCGAAATTTACGCCATCGATCGCACCACGCTGGAATACCATCCGGCAGCCAGGCCGCGGTTCGACTCGCTGGAAACCGTGCGCAGAATCGAGCCTCTGGCGGACCGCCTGAAGGCGCTGGTAGCCCTCGACGACAAGGTTGGGCGGTTCCTCTGGCAGTTGCTCAGCGAGCACATCGTCTATGCCGCGTGGATGGTTCCCGAGATCTCGGACCGCATCGTCGAGATCGATCGCGCCATGCGCTGGGGGTACGCAAACACACTCGGACCTTTCGAAATGTGGGATGCGCTCGGATTCGAAGCGACGGCGCGCCGCATCGCGGCGGAAGGACGTCAGCTTCCCGAGGGCATTCTCAGCATGCTGGGAACACCCGGCTCGAAATCCTTCTACCGGCCTGCCGACGATGCCGGCCGGCCGCGCACGGAATATTTCGATCTGGTGACCAGCGCGTACAGGGAACTGGAGCCCCGCCCCGGCATCACCGTGCTCTCCGACTTCAAGCGCGCCCGCGGCGTCGTGAAGACCAACCCCGGCGCCTCGCTGATCGATCTCGGAGACGGCGTGCTCTGCTGCGAATTTCACAGCAAAGCCAACGCCATGGGCGACGACATCGTGCTGATGGTGCGCGCCGGTCTGGCCGAGTTGGAGACCAACTTCCAGGCCATGGTGATCGGCAATCAGGGAGAAAATTTTTCCGCCGGCGCCAACCTGATGATGGTGCTGCTCGCCGCTCAGGAGCAGGAATGGGAGGAACTCGAGGCCGCGGTCCGGACGTTCCAGCAGATGAATATGGCGCTCAAGTACGCGCCCCGGCCCGTGGTGGCGGCGCCGTTCGGCATGGCGCTGGGGGGCGGCTGCGAGCTCCCGCTGCACTGCCGCCGGATTCAGGCCTCGGCCGAGTTGTATATGGGGCTCGTGGAGGTGGGCGTCGGTCTGATTCCGGCGGGCGGCGGTTGCAAGGAAATGCTCCTCCGCTCGCGCGACATCAGGAAGATATTCGAACAGATCGGGTTCGCCAAAGTCTCGACGAGCGCCGCCGAAGCCCGCGGGTTCCGGTTTCTCCGCGATGGCGACGGCATTTCGATGAATTCCGAGCGTCTGATCGATGATGCGAAACAGCTCGCGCTTTCACTCGTTCCCGGCTATGCTCCCGGCGCGCCGCGGACCGATATCACGGTGTCGGGCGATGAGGGTTTCGCGCTGATGAAGATGGGCGTGTGGATGGCGCGGGAGGGCGGCTATATCTCGAACCACGATGCGCTGATCGGCGAGAAGCTGGCATACGTGCTGAGCGGCGGCCGTCTGACCGGGACGCCGCAGGTTTCCGAGCAGTATCTGCTCGATCTGGAGCGCGAGGCATTCCTCAGTCTCTGCGGCCGGAAGGAAACGCAGGAGCGCATCCAGCACATGCTGAAAACGGGCAAGCCCCTGCGGAATTGAAGGGAATTCTGAGCGGCAGGCGGCGGAGTTGGCGCTCCGCCGCCCCAGGAACAGCTTAATAGCGGTAGTGATCGGCCTTGTACGGCCCATCCACCGGCACGCCGATATACGCGGCCTGCTCGGACGTCAGCTTCGTCAGCTTGACGCCGATCTTTTCGAGGTGCAGCCGCGCCACCTCCTCGTCCAGCTTTTTCGGCAACACGTAAACGCCCGGCTTGTATGTGTCGCGGTTCGCCCACAGATCGAGCTGCGCCAGCGTCTGGTTGGAAAAGCTGTTTGACATCACGAAGCTCGGGTGGCCGGTCGCGCAGCCGAGATTCACGAGGCGGCCCTCCGC
Source organism: uncultured Solibacteraceae bacterium (assembly GCA_964639095.1). Classification (GTDB taxonomy): domain Bacteria; phylum Acidobacteriota; class Terriglobia; order Bryobacterales; family Bryobacteraceae; genus BOG-234. Next base: position 3,737 of record CAZXCO010000446.1, on the reverse strand, counting down.
CAGAATGAAGAGCGAATTGCCGGAGGGGAACGTGTACATGTCCACCTGCGGCTTGATTTCGACCTTCTTTGCGTCGGAGGCGTTCAGCTTGTCCACCTGGATTTCGCTGTCGAAGTGGCCGATGTTGCAAACGATCGCCTGGTCCTTCATGTGGCGCATGTGCTCAAGGGTGATCACGTCGATGTTGCCCGTCGTCGTGACATAGATGTCGCCGCGCCCGAGCGTGTCTTCCACCGTCGTCACTTCGAAGCCTTCCATGGCGGCCTGCAAAGCGTTGATCGGGTCGATTTCCGTGATGATGACGCGCGCCCCGAGGCCGCGCAGCGAGTGCGCGCAGCCCTTGCCCACATCGCCGTATCCGCAGACCACGCAGACCTTGCCCGCCACCATGACGTCGGTGGCGCGCTTGATGCCGTCGGCGAGCGATTCGCGGCAGCCGTAAAGATTGTCGAATTTCGACTTCGTCACCGAGTCGTTGACGTTGATCGCCGGCACCAGCAGCGTGCCCGCTTCCTGCATCTTGTAGAGCCTGTGTACGCCCGTGGTGGTCTCTTCGGAAACCCCGCGCCACTCCTTCACCATGTCGTGCCAGCGGGTCTTGTTCTGACTGTGAATCTTTTTCAGAAGGTCCTTGATGACCTGCTCTTCCCGATTGCCGGAGGGGCTGTTGACCCAGTCGCTGCCGTTTTCCAGTTCGTAGCCTTTGTGGATGAGAAGCGTGGCGTCACCGCCGTCGTCGACGATGAGTTGCGGCCCGAGTCCGCCCGGATGGCTGAGGGCCTGATCGGTGCACCACCAGTATTCTTCGAGCGTTTCGCCCTTCCAGGCGAAAACCGAAATGCCGGCCGCCGCAATCGCCGCCGCCGCATGGTCCTGCGTCGAGAAAATATTGCAACTCGCCCAGCGCACACTGGCGCCGAGGTCGACCAGGGTCTCAATCAGAACCGCGGTCTGGATCGTCATGTGGAGCGAGCCGGTGACGCGAACGCCCGCCAAAGGCTTTGTTTTCGCGTACTTGCGGCGGATTGACATCAGGCCGGGCATTTCCTGCTCGGCGATGGAAATTTCCTTGCGGCCCCACTCGGCCAGTTTCATGTCGGCGACTTTATAATCGCCGGTTTTCGGTAGCGTTGCTGTGCTCATGGCTCTCCTGATATCAATAAATCCGGATACGTTGATATATTAGCATTGGAGCTGGCGGATGGCTATTCGGTAAGAGGCCTCCGGCCGGAGGAAGCAGTTTGGCATCGATACTGAAATCCCTGCGAGCACTTTCGGATCCCAACCGCCTGCGTCTGCTGCTGCTTCTCGAACGCGAGGAGCTGTCTGTCGCCGAACTGCAGGAGATCCTGGCCACAGGGCAGAGCCGCATCTCCACGCATCTCGCGCAACTCAAGCAGGCGGGCCTAGTGGAGGACCGCCGGCAGGGCAAGCACAGCCTCTATCGGCTGAAGGACCGGCAACTCATCGACCTTCTTCACGCCGCCGGCGGCGAAGTGCCCGAAGCCGCCCAGGATACGAAAGCGCTGCAGCTCGTGCTTGAAAAACGCCGCGACAAGGTCCGCCGCTATTTCGATGAGCTGGCGGGAAAATTCGGACGCGACTACGTGCCGGGCCGCTCCTGGAAAGGACTGGCCGAAACCCTGCTGCAGTTGATGCCGCCCATGGCAATCGGCGATCTCGGCGCGGGTGAAGGCACCTTCTCCCAGCTTCTCGCCCAGCGGGCGGAGCGGGTCATCGCTGTCGACAATTCGGCCAAGATGGTGGAGTTCGGGGCCAGGCTGGCACAGGAAAACGGACTCACGAATCTGGAATATCGACTCGGCGACCTCGAATCTCCACCAATCGACGAAAAAAGCCTGGACCTGGTGCTTTTCAGCCAGAGTCTGCACCATGCGCTGCACCCACCGCGCGCGGTCTCCGCGGCTTACCGTCTGTTGAAAACCGGCGGGCGCATCGTGGTGCTCGATCTGAAGCGTCACAGCTTCGAACAAGCGCGCGAACTCTACGCCGATACCTGGCTCGGTTTTTCGGAAGTCGAATTGCGAGGCTTTCTCGAAGGTGCCGGGTTTGAGAAGGTGCAGAGCTGGATTGTCGATCGCGAAAAACAGACTCCGATGTTCGAAACCATTCTGGCAATTGGAACGAGACCCAGGGAAACCGAAGTTTCGATTTAACCGGCACATATACAGTTAAAAGAAAGACAACACACTCACGCGAGGACCCATGACGAAATCTCCTGGAATTGCGTTGTTGCTGTACATGCTTTCAGCCGCCTCTCTGCCCGCGCAGGGACCGGATACCAGCGGAAACCATCTGCTGAACGGAACCTACTATTTCCGCCAGGTGGTCTACATTATTTCGGGCAGCACAGGCTCGGACGGCATCACGGGAGACACGACAGAGTCGATCGCCGTTTACGGAAACATAACCTTCGATGGAAACGGCAACTATTCGATTCCCGGTGGGGCGGACGGCGGTGTGGTTTCCGATTCGTCTGTCGGTCCGCCTGAGCCATTGTCCTGTTATCTCGCGGGAACGACGTGTACGTCGGGATCGCCCGTCACCGGTACGTATTCCGTCTCCGCGGCCGGCTATGCAACTCTTTCGAATCCCCTCGGAGCAGTGGTTAACGGGGACTCGATCTCCGGCCTCGTCTCGGCCGGCGGAATCTTCTCGGGCAGCAGCACCGAAGCGACCCTGACCTACAACGACATGTTCATCGCTGCGCCCCTCTCCAGCCCGCAGCCATCGACCGGGACTTTCCAGGGGAATTACACCGTGGTCGGCTATCTTCCTCCGACTGGCGTGATCACCTCTTCCGGCTTTGCCAGCCAGAGCCCGCTCGATGCGGCGGATGTGTTCTTCCAGATGAACGCCGACGGAAACGGCAATCTCGGAACGGTGAATATCAGCGGCTATTACGGCGGCGGCGGTACGACGCCGATTTCGCAGGTCAGCTCGAATATCAAGTATTTTTTCAGCAACGGGGCTGCCGTGGTCACATTCCCAACCGATAACAGCGCCACACTGCTGTTCGGCCAGGAGTATCTGTATTTCTCGCCCGACGGCAACTTCTTTTTCGGCGGCTCTCCCACATTTGGCTATGACATGATCGTCGGCGTGCGCAACAACGGCACGCAGAATTTCGGCGGCCTCTACTACGAGGCCGGCGTGGACGAAGATGTCTCACAGGTCCAGTCGACGTCATTTGCCAATTTCGACAGCTATTACGGGGCGTTTCAGGCGACCGCCGCGGGTCAGATCGTTGCGCATGACCGGTTGAACTCCATCTTCAACAACAACGCGCTCGGATCGACTTACGCCGACAGTTTCACACCGCCGATCCCCGCCACTTACACGGATTCCAGCGCCTCGTTTCAGTACGGCGTCGGCGCCGGTGGCGCGGTCCGCGTTGGCGCCGGTGTCTGGCCGTATCTCAGCCTCACGGTTGCTTTGCAGGCGCCCACCTTTGCCCCCACGGGCTCTGTCTTTCTCGATCCGACGGGCGTGGTGAATGCCGCGAGCTACTCACCCTTCACGGCAGGCGTTTCGAGCGGCGAGTTTCTCACGCTGTTCGGAACCAATCTCGCGCCGAGCACGGTTGTCGCCTCGCAGATTCCCTATCCGGCCACGCTCGGGGGGGTTCAGGTACTCGTCAACGGGGCTCCCGCACCCATCTATTACGTAAGCCAGGGGCAGATTTCGATCATCATGCCGTCCGCGGCAGCAGGCGG
>CAZXCO010000445.1:0-3188 GCA_964639095.1 uncultured Solibacteraceae bacterium | reverse complement strand
CCAGGCGCGGTTGACGAAGAATGTGCCGATAGCGAAATTTATCTTCGTCATGTCATCGATGAAAAAAGCCGCATCGCGCAGCGCTTTTTGCGGCGTGGTGACGACACGGAATTCGGTGACTGCGGGGTCACGCAGGAGCGCGACCGTCCTTTCGGCGCGGCGTGCATAACCTTCGGCGATGGGATAGAAGATGGAATAAAAATCCAGAATCTGCCGCACCAGATTGACGCCCAGAATGGATTCCACTCGCGAATAAACATCGAGCGCGCTTCTGCCGATGAAGTTCAGGCCAAAACCAGCGGCGAATTTATAAGTCCGGCCCACGAGTTTCACCTTGCGCGAACTGGAGAAGTCGGCAAAGAGTGCGGGTTTGTCGAGAATTTCAAATGCATGACGCGACGGAGCGGTGTCGATAATCATGTGATCGAAGCCGCGGAGCCGGAGTTGATCGATCCGCTCGATGGCCATGAGTTCCTGCATCCCGGCGAGCGAATTGGCGATGGTTTCGTAAATGGAATGCGCCAGGATCCGCTCCCGCATCTCCGGTTTTGCGTAGAGACGCACGGCTTCGTCCAGCGTGGCCCGGACGTCGAGCAGAGCCGCCCACAGTTCGCCGGCATTCGGGTCCTGCATCGGGACGCGCTGTTCCGGAACACCGGCCGTCAGGCCCAAAGCCGTGCGCAGCCGAAGGGAAGGATCGGTGGTCAGCACCAGCGCCTTTGCGCCCGTTTTCGCCACGGCCATGGCGGTTGCGGCCGCGACGGAGGTCTTGCCGACGCCGCCGGTCCCGAGATAGACGATGATCTTCATGCGCTTTTCGGAAGGTCCAGCCACTCTCCTATCTGCCCGAGCAGATCGAGGTCTCCGCTCCATTCGCGGATCCGGGGAACAAAAACCTGGGGCGCGGCGATGGTCCGCTGAATGTCAACGCACCGCTCGCGCTCGAGTTTGCCGCGGTCCATCGCGAATCGCAGAGCGGCCGAGGTTTCGCCGTCGAGCCGGATTGCGGCGATCTCGTCTTCAAGGGCAGTCACCAGAGGCGAGACGAGGTTGAGGATCAGCGCGCCGCAGCGAAGCTGGAAATCCTGCTTCAGCGACTCGGCCATCTCGATGGTTTCGGCGAGCGCCATTTCCTCAAGCGGCGTCACCGCCAGAATCTGCATATTCGCGGAATTCGAAAAGAAGCGATTCATCTCGGCTCCCGCGGAAGCCAGCGGGCCGCTCAGGAAGGCCTCAAACGCGCGCGCGGAGCGGAGCGTGCTGAGGAAATGCCCGCTCGCCGGAGCATCCCAGATCAAAACCTCATAGTCGGGTTCGCCGGCAGCGGCTGCGGCCCTGCGTTCGGCGAGTTCCTGCAGACGGGCGAGAAAGTAGAATTCCTTGAGTCCCGGCGCGACTTCGATGAGGTTTTTAAAGATGGCGCTGTCGAGGATCGCCTGGGCCACCATGTGCACCGGGAAATTCTGCTCGACCACCTCCCGCAGCAACTCGCGGGGATCCAGATGCACGACGAAGAGATTGCGGGCCGCAACCGGGAAGCGGTACGCAATTCCTTCGAGCGACACGGCGATGCCGAGCTCAGGCAGCGGGTGCGAGCTGACGATGACGACGCGCCGCCCGCGATTGGCGTGCTTCAGCCCGAGCGCGAGGCTCAGCGTCGTCTTGCCGACTCCGCCCTTTCCGCACACCACCGTGATTCGCGACTGTGGTTCCATGTTTCGTGAGAACGCCAGGAACTCGTGCGGTTCAGTTTACCATCGGGCTCGGAACTCTGTTCCATTTATGACAGTTCTGCAATATTTGGCCGGAATTCACGTGTAAAGCGCCGAAGCAGGCGCCTCCGCCTGTCAGTCGGCCGGGGCGTAGTAGCCGAGACGCCAGCGTGCCTTGAGTTCGGGCAGCCCCTTTGGCCGGTGCATGCGCACTTCGATGTGACGATATTTGCCGTCGCGCGCGCCGTTCGAAGGCGAATAGGCCAGGACGTACTGGTTGCGCAGTTCGATGGCAATCTTTTCGGCGATCGCGGGAAGCTGGCTGAAATCCGATGCGCCGAAGGCGCGCCCCCCGGTCTGATCGGCAATCTGCGCGAGGAGTTTCGGGCCGGAGACCTCCTCCGACGGCATCTGCGGCAGAAGAACGGGCTCGAAGACGCCCATTGCGTATATCTGGGTGTCCGCCTCTTTCACCACATCTTTGATGTCAGACGCCGTATACCGGCTGTGATTATCGCCGCCGTCCGAGACAACCACCAGCGCCTTCCGGGGATTCTTCGCCTTCTTCATCTCACTCACGCCGAGATCGATGGCATCCAGCAGCGCCGTGAGGCCGCCGGGCCGCAGCGAAGTCATCCGGTCCTCAATAGCGTTCATCTCGTGGGTGAATTCCTGCGCGACCTGCGGGTGATCGTTGAACTCGATCAGAAACGCCTCGTCCTGCGCATTCATCGTCTTCAGAAACTCCGAAACGGCGCGGCGCGAAGTCTCCATCTTGAAATCCATGCTTCCGCTGGTGTCGACGAGGATTCCGACCGAAAGCGGCGCATCTTCGCCCGAAAAGTGGGTGATCTTCTGCTCCTTGCCGTCCTCGAAGACGCTGAAATCCGGCTTGTCGAGGCCCAGGACGAAGCGGTTCATCGGATCGGTTACGGTGACGGGAACGACAATCAGAGTCGTATCGACAACGATCTTCTGGGCGGAAAGAATCGCAACGAAGAGGAGCGCGAGAGCGAAAAGGCTGCGTCGCATGGGTGGAGACGCCCGCGCCGATGAGTCTAACATGCCGTCACCAGCCCGCGGAAGGCGCGGCGGGCCGCAAAACGAAACGGATCACACGCGGGCGCGCTCGCGCTATTTCAGCTTGTCCGCCACTTTGGCGAGGGCGGCATTGGCGCACGCGGCATCCTTGTCGCCTCCCGGGGCGCCGCTCACGGCAACCGCGCCGATGGTCGCGTCGCCGACTTTGATCGGTACTCCGCCCTGCGCGTTAATCGTGCCGGGAATCGTGGCCGGCGGCGCGGGAGTGCCAGGAGCCGGCGGCCTTGCGGGACCGGACGGCCGGTTGTAAAGCATTGTGGCCGTGGCCTTCATCTTCGCAACTTCGGTCGTGGAAGCAGCGGCGCCGTCGTCGCGCAGCATGGCTTTCGGCATGTTGAGGCTGTCAACCACCAGTACGGTTACTTTGTAGCCGTC
>CAZXCO010000444.1:0-4804 GCA_964639095.1 uncultured Solibacteraceae bacterium | reverse complement strand
CATGGTCCTGCTCGGCGAACCCGGACTCTCCCCCCGAAAAATCTCCCTCCCTCATTCCTTCACCACGCTCGACAACAAGACGATCACTGCCGTCGAGTTGAAATCCCGCCAGGGCGTGGTTCTCCTGAATTCCCGCTGATCGTTCCGCCCAATCCCTTCCCGTTGCGGCGCCCATGAGCCATCCGTAGCACCGGAAGGTCTCTCTGCGCGCGGGCTGCGGGATCAGCCGCTCCAGCGCCAGCACGAGAGTGCGGCTGCGGTCCCTCCAGGACGAAGCGCGTCATCGGTCTGCCGCAGATCGGCATTCGCAATCCCTCCCCGGTTCAGCGCCACCTTACCGATTCGTGCGTTTGCCCCGCCCCAAAGATAGCCGGCAATGCACCCCCGACAGCTTGAATCGTCCTGTGCGCGTGAATCAAAATGGCACAGTCCAACCGATTGTGCCGTGGGAATCACATCCCCGGTGTTGACACATCGTTTCGAGCAGGTCGCAGTCTTCGGGGCCTGATGGGATGCTTTGGACGGCAGTGCGCGCCGCTGATCCCGGCAGGCAGCAAGGGCACATGCAATACGTCCTCAGTATGAATCGATGGGAACGTTCACAACTCGGGCGCTGTCCAGCCCGTGTGAGAACGTAAACCTGGCGAGCTCCGCCAGTTTCCACCCTCGCAGAAGCGCTTCGCGGTCCAGAGTGACCCACTTTTGTCGCATCGGCTTACAAACCGCTCCACGTTCCGGCATTTCCGGTCGAGTGCGGTAACTTCATAGCGCCGCCCGGTGTTCCAGAGCAACGCAGGCAGGACGCTCGTCGCGTCGCCTGCCGCGTTGAGCGGCAGCACCGGCCGCCGGCATTGTCTATATCCTTCATTGCCCTGCTTTAAGACCTGCGCCCGGCTTTAAGCGTTCGGCCCTGTCTCTGTGTTTGCCGGGTTGACCACCCGCAACAGGCCATTGTTATCCAAAATCAACCCTGTACCTTTCCGCACAACATGCCGATAATAAGCCTAAGGATACAGTACTAGAACGTACAGTACTCTTGGAAGCTTGAAGGTGAATATATGTTAAAGCTATCACTGAAAACCTCGGCAAAACCCTGGAATCGCCCCCATTTCTTCCTCTCCTCCTCTTCCTCCTCTCGCAGGGCCGTCCCGACAAACGCGACAAATTCACCGTTCCCGGCTTCCGAAACCGAAAAAAGGATTACCCGGAAACGAATGTCAAAACGAATCGCCAGCAGTTCCGCTCTGGCCTTGATCGTCGCTATATCCTCCGCCTGGGCACAAAATACCAGCCCTGGTCATGTAAATTATCAACAACTTGCCGCGCCTTATCTGGATCAGTACACCAATGATCCGAATTCCTCCGTGCAGCAGTGGTTTCTGAACCACTTCATGACCATGGGCGTGTTTTCGCCCTACTTCGATTCGCGCACTTCGTGGTACCCGAACGCAGTCGTTTACATCAATATGTATGGGATTATTCCCGGCACGGATCTGTACAACGAACACCCCGAGTGGATATTGCACGACAAGAACGGAAACCGCCTCTATATTCCGTGGAACTGCAACGGGACGTGCCCATCTTATGCAGGCGATATCGCGAATCCGGCTTTCCGCGCCTGGTGGATTTCCAACGCGCAGTCGATCCTGAACCAGGGCAACTACAAGGGAATCTGGATTGACGACGTGAATATGGAGTTCCGCGTTTCCGACGGCTACGGAAATCAGGTTGCGCCGATCGATTCCATGACCGGTCAGCCCATGACCTGGGACGCGTGGCGCAGTTATGTGGCCCAGTTCATGACGCAGGTTCGCCAGGCGTTTCCCGACAAAGAGCTGGTGCAAAATACGATCTGGTCCGCTGGCCCGCAGGGCGTTCGCGATTCAGACCCGTCCATCCAGAAGCAGATCCAGTCCGCTACCAACCTGAACCTGGAGCGTGGCATCGCAAGCGACCCAGGCCTGACGGGCGGCACAGGCGACTGGTCGATTTATACGTACTTCAACTACATTGACCACGTCCACGCCCTGGGGACCAGCGTCACGCTTGAGGAATATCAAGTCGATTCCGCGGCCCGCGAGTATGGCCTGGCCGGCTACTTCATGATTTCGAACGGCTCGGACCGGATCGGCGATGCCAGCACGAGCCCCGACAACTGGTGGGCTGGCTATAGTGTGGACCTCGGCACTCCCCGTGGCCCCCGCACCTATACGAACGGCGTATTCGAACGCATCTTCACTAACGGCATCGTTCTGCTGGGCGAGCCCGGCCTGGCGCCGCAAAAGATCGATCTTCCGGGCACCTTCACGACAGTCGACGGCGCGTCCGTCAGCTCCGTAACCGTCTCCGACCACCAGGGAATCATCCTGATCGGCGCGACAGTGCCGCCTTCGCCCACTCCGACCGGATCAACACCGCCGCCTCCGCCGCCCTCCGCGCCGTTTTCCATCCTTCGCCAGATCAGCGACCTGACTCCGGCCTACATGTTCCAGTCCTGGGGCACTCCCCAGAAGGACCTGAGCGTTAACGACCTTCCGATCACGCTGAACGGGACGCAATACTCCAAGGGCCTGGGTGTTCATGCTTACTCCGAACTTCACTACAACCTCTGGGGCAATTGCACGACGTTCACCGCCACTGTGGGCGTGGACGACGAAGTCCCGACCGGAATGGGTTCCCTCGCGTTTCAGGTCTGGGGCGACGGCGTCAAGCTGTATGACAGCGGTACTCTGCAGAGCGGCAGCCCCGCCGGTCACGTCAGTGTGGATCTGACAGGCATGCAGACTCTGGGGCTCGTCGTGACCAATGGAATTTACCAGGCTCCAGCCTGGGCGGTCCCCGTGGATCACGCTGACTGGGCCAACGCTCAGATCGGCTGCATTCACTAACTCCCCTCGTGATGGGCTTCGGTATTTAGTTTCAACAGCTTATAAAACATACTTCCCGGCCCGGCCGTAGCGGATATCCCATCCGTTAACGGCCGGGCTCATTTTTTTGGGGATGGTACCAAATTTTCACTGGACATAGTACTCCTGGTACTGTAAAGTGCAGAGGAGTGAGCGTTATGTCAGAAATTTGACCGTATGAAAGCGCCGAGATGTGCTCTTTATCACCCCGCTGACATTCCTGACCAGTAGACCCCGCGGCGTAGCCACGGCATAACCTCGCTTTCTCGAAATCGGCTTTCTCGAAAAACGCAAAGCCAGAATTGCGTTCGGATCCCTCGCGGGTCCACGCCTCGATCACGATCCGAAAGGAACTTTATAGAAGCGAATGAATATCCGTTTACTTATTGGAATGCTTGCACTTACGGGACCCGCTCTCCTTGCGCAAACCGGCAGTCCTGGTAAAGTTAACTATTCGGAGCTGACTCAGCCTTTCCTGAATGCTTTCACGGACGCGCCGACATCGAACATCGAGCAATGGATTCAATCCCATTTCGCGATCATGGACGTCTATTCGCCCTATTTCGACTCCCGGACAAACTGGTATCCGAATGCTGTGGCCTACATCGATCTCTACGGAATCCAGCCGGGCAGCGACGTCTTCTATCAGCATCCCGATTGGATTATGCACGATCAGCACGGAAACTGGCTCTATATTCCCTGGAACTGCGGCGGCGGCACTTGCCCCACGTACGCCGGCGATTTCACGAACCCCGCATTCCGCGCCTGGTGGATCTCTCAGGCGCAGTCCATTCTCTCCCGGGGCAATTACAAAGGCCTCTGGCTCGATGACGTGAACATGGAATTCCGGGTCTCCGACGGGTGGAGCAACCAGGTTGCTCCCGTTGATTCCGCCACCGGACAGCCCATGACGTACGATGCGTGGCGCGCCTACATCGCGCAGTGGGTGACGCAGATCCGCCAGGCCTTCCCCAACGTCGCGCTTTACGAAAATTCCATCTGGTTTGCGGGCCCGCAGGGCGTGCGTGACTGGGATCCCTCCATCGAACAGCAAATCGCCACCGCCACAAACCTGAATCTCGAGCGAGGCATCGCCAGCGATTCCGGTTTGACGGGTGGAACCGGCGACTGGTCGGTCTATGCGTTTTTCAACTACGTCGACCATGTCCACGCCCTGGGCCCCGGGGTCACGCTCCAGCAATATCAGCTTGATCCGGCCGCAATGCAGTACGGCCTGGCCAGCTACTTCATGATTTCGAACGGAAACGACCGCATCGGCGATCTGACGACAACCCCCGACAACTGGTGGAGCGGCTATGATGTCGATCTTGGCGCACCTCTCGGCCCGCGAACGTATAACAACGGCGTATTCCGCCGCGATTTCGCCAACGGCATCGTGCTCCTGGGAGAGCCCGGCCTCTCGCCGCAGACCATTTCGCTCCCCGGAACCTACCAGACCCTGGATGGATCGAGCGTCGATTCCGTCACTCTGTCCGGATGGCAGGGAATCATTCTTCTCGGATCGGGTTCAGGTTCCGCCTCCTCCAGTCCCGATCCCTCCAGCGTGCCCGCATCTTCGGGCGGCGTGACCCGCTATCTGAGCGATATCAACCCGGTATACACCTTCAACTCCTGGGGCGTTCTGCAGAACGACGCGTCCGTTCTGGGCAATCCGATCAGTCTGGCTGGCTTCAAGTACTCGAAGGGCCTCGGCGTTCATGCCTACTCGGAACTGCACTACCCGATGTACGGCGAATGCTACTCTTTGAGCGGCACCGTCGGCGTAGACGACGAAATTCCCTGGGGCATGGGAAACCTTGCATTCCAGGTCTGGGCCGACGGGATCAAACTGTGGGACAGCGGACCTTTGACGAGCGGTGATGCGCCACCCTCTTTCC
>CAZXCO010000443.1:0-12129 GCA_964639095.1 uncultured Solibacteraceae bacterium | reverse complement strand
AGGAAATCCTCACCTTCCCGCCGTTCTCCAGACACTCCCGCTTCGTTTCCCGCCCGTCGAGTTCGAATACCTCCGCGATCAATTCATACGAGCGCCGTCGCGCCGCATGATCGTGAAGGATGTTGACGATCAGCACCTCGTCCGCCTCGTACTCCCCGGCCAGTTTTTCGATTCCCGCACGCACATGATCCGGCGTGCCGCTGATGATGCGGCGGCCCGCGGGAGCCTGCTCGGGCCGTATATGTCTCTCCTCGAAGAAATCGAGCGCGTGTTCCGGAGTGGGCACGGGCACAGATCGACCCTGCATCATCAGGATCGCCATCATGCGGAAGCTCAGAGAGAGCCGGAATGCTTCCTCATCCGTCTCCGCGCAGATGGCCCATGCCGCCACAGCCGTATGCGGGGCTGTCAGGAGAGCGGAAGGAGTAAACTGCTGCCGGTAATAGCGGGCCATTTGCGCCCCGTTGGGATTGATGAAATCGGCAAAGGCGTAGGGCATTCCGAGTTCCGCCGCCCAGATGGCGCTGTCGTGCGAGGATCCGAGCAGCCACAATTCCGGACTCACCACACGAAACGGTGTCCGCCCTGCGCAGTAGTTCAGCAGTTCGTCGAGCTGCTCGCGGAAATCGTCCGGCGCCGCCTGCCGCCGGTCACGCTGCAGGGCGAACGCGACCCTCGGAGAGCTTCCGGCCGCCCGCCCGATGCCGAGGTCGATGCGCCCTGGAAAAAGCCCGCAGAGCATGCTGAATGTCTCTGCCACCTTCAACGGGCTGTAGTGCGGCAGCATCACGCCTCCGCTGCCCACGCGCAGATGCGAGGTGGCGGCCGCAATCGGACCGATCAGCACCTCCGGACTCGCACACGCGAGACTCTGCGCCCCGTGATGCTCGGCCACCCAGTAGCGCGTGTAGCCGAGCCCGTCCACGAGACGCGCAAGATCGATCGAATTCAGCAGAGCATCGCCGGCGCTGCTGCCCTCCGGTATCGGAGACTGGTCGAGAACACTGAGCCGCAAATCGTTTCCTTGGATGATGTCCCAAGCGCGGAAGATTCTCTTCAACCGGCCGCTGTTTGGGTGATTACTAAAAATGTAGTATTCTGAATTTCGAAGCTCTTTCAAAGGTACGCCATTGCATCGAAGGACATTCCTTGGTGGCGGCGTTTCGTGGCTTGCCGCATCCGCGGGAGCCGCGATTGCCCGCCCTCTCCACGCAGCCGGATGTTCCACCCGCGCCATCGATCTCGTGGGGCAGTTGAATGTCATCGACATGCTCGGTCTGCTCACGCTCAACTGGCGGCTCCTTGACCGATGGGAGAGCGCTCCCGGGAACTTCACGGAAACCGATTTTCACAAGCTCCGAAGCTCCGGCATCGACGTTTTTCATCCGGCAGTCGCTTTCGAGAGCCCGCAGGCGCACGAGATCACGCTCCACTGGTTTCAGAAGTGGAACCGTCTGATCGATCTGCATCCGGCATATTTCCGGCGCATCGACTGCCCGGCGGACCTGACGCGTGCGCGGGCCGAGGGCAGGATCGGCATCATCTTCGGCATGCAGGACGCCAATCATCTGCGCAGCGTCGAAGACGTCGACGCGTTCTATCAGATGGGGCAGCGGCTCACCCAGTTGACTTACAACAGCCTCAATCGCCTTGGAGCGGGATGCAAGGCGGCGCAGGACCGCGGCCTGACGGAGTTCGGCCAGGCCGTTGTGGCGCGCATGAACGTCGTGGGAATGGCGATCGACGTCTCGCACTGCGGCGAAAGGACGACGCTCGACGCCATCGCCGCTTCGAGCAAGCCGGTGCTGATCACGCACTCCAACTGCAAGGCCCTCGCGCCGGGCGTGCCCCGTTGTAAATCGGATGCCGTCATCGTCGCAGCGGCGCGCAAGGGCGGCGTGATCGGGCTCACAGGCGTGCGGCGCTTCGTGCGGCGAACAGATCCCGTCACGATCGAGAACGTGCTCGACCATTTTGATCATGCCGTGAAACTGGCCGGCATCGAGCACGTGGGGCTTGGCAGCGACACCGATCTGGACGGGCGCGACCGGCCCGGCGGGCGGATGCTGTACGACATAGCCGGTCTGAACAGTACCGACCGCGTTTACGAACTGGCCCAGGGGCTCATCCGTCGTGGCTACACGAGTGAGCACACCGGCCTGATTCTGGGCGGCAATTTTCAGCGCGCCCTGAATCAGATCTGGTCCTGAGGACCAACGACGACCCACCAGGTCCCAGTACTCACAATTTGCCTTTGGACGCCCCCGAAAAGAGTATCCCGCCAGCAATCGTTGCTACTCTCAATAAGTAAAAAATAAACTACCGGGAGGACCCCTTTGCGGGCTGGAAATACGATAGCGGCAGTCTGTCTGACTGCCTTTGCTTTGACAGCGGGCGCGGCCGCCAGTCAGGCTTCAACCATTGCGCCGCCCTCAACTCTTTACTACCCATCGCTCACCGTCACGCTGGATGCGTGTCAGAATGGCGGCGTTGGGGGTTGCGCGCTGGATGGAACGGATCCCGGGCTGTACGATTCAGCGATCCTGGCGCAAGTCAACGGCGAGGCGGGGATCACCTGGGGTGGAACGGTCCCTTCTTTTCTCGATGCGGAATACACTGGTGACATCCCACTGACGCCTCACGGAGCGGGGCCGTTCGACTCCGCACCCACCGGCATCATGATGATGGGCTGGCTGGATTATCTGCCCGGCGACGACGCGTTGAATCCCGCCGAGCACGTCGTCCTGTTCGTCAATTCGGACACTGCGGCCAGCCTGCAGGGAAAGGAGTGGGACGATCTGTTCAATCAGGACGGCGATGGCTATACCGAACTGACGATCCTCAGCGATCTCCAGAGCCTCTCAGACCAGGACAGCGATTTCGATCTGCTCAACTTCATGGATGACAATTCGAATCTGTTCGCGGATCCGAACGGCGGAAGTCTTACGGCAGTTGCCTTCTCCTCCGGCGTGGTGGTCGGCACGGCTACCGCTTCGCTCGATGCGGTCAGCGCCACCCCCGAACCGGCGACCTTCCTGATGCTGGGCCTCGGTCTGGGCGGTATTGCTCTGGCGCGATGGCGCCGCCGGACCGCTTAACGCTCCTTTGTAATTCAGCGTTCCTTCGTAATCGAGAGGCGTCCCGGGCGTCCGGGGCGCCTCTTGCACTTTCACGCGACCTCAGCGCAGCAGATCTTCGAGCTGAATCCGGGTTCCCGTTTTATCGTCCCGGTATTTCACAATCACCGGCGTATAGATCGAAATGCCCCAGTCGCGCCCCGGCCCGATGGTCACGGCGCGAGAACCCGCCACGACAACCGCGCCCTCCGGGATCACCAGCGGCTGCTCATCGGTAGCCCGGTAGATCTTTCCCAGCACCAGATCGTAGACCGGTGTGGAGCGGTTCAGAATCGTTCCGGTGCCAAGGACGCACTTCGTCTTGACCACCGTGCCCTCATAGATGCCGCAGTTGCCCCCGACCAGCACATCATCCTCGATGATCACGGGAAGAGCGCCCACCGGCTCGATCACGCCGCCGATCTGCGAGCCCGCGGAAATGTGGCAGTTCCGCCCCACCTGCGCGCAGCTTCCCACAAGGGCGTGCGAATCGACCATGCTTCCCTCCCCCACGTACGCCCCGACATTGACATACATGGGCGGCATGCAGATCACGCCCTTCCCGATATAGCTCCCGTCGCGGATGCTGGAGCCTCCCGGAACCAGACGAATGCCATCCGACGGACCGATTCGCCGCACGGGGTAGGTCGATTTATCGAAGAACGGCTGACGCACGGCATCGACCGACATGTCGACGATTCCGCCCATCCGGAAGCCCAGAAGAATGCCCTTCTTGACCCACGCGTTCACGCGCCAGCCGCTCGGCTGCACCGTTGCGTCCGGCTCCGCCGCGCGGATGGCCCCGGCGTTGAGCGCCTGTTTAAAGGCGGCGAACAGTGAGAAATGCTCCGGCGTATACTCCGCCGGCGGCTGATCGAATAGCTGCTCGATGTCCGGTTGCAAATTAACGTGCCCCCACAGTAGCAAGCAATCCGGTGGACTCGATGACCTGCTCGATCTTCTGTTTGTTTGCAGCCGAAGGCTCTACCATCGGCAGCCGGTAAACGGCTTCCAGGAGACCCATGGCCGCCATGGCCCACTTGACCGGAATCGGATTGGCTTCGACGAAATTCACCTGCATGAGCGGCAGGTAGCGGCGCTGCAGCCGGCGCGCGCCCTCGAAATCGTTGCGATTCGCGAGACGCACGAGTTCGCTCATGGGGCCGGGAATTTCGTTCGACACTACCGAAACCACGCCGCGGCCGCCGAGCGAGATCACCGGCAGCGTCATGGCGTCGTCGCCCGAGAGCACGATGAAATCCTCCGGAACCCTGTGCACGACCTCGGCGATCTGCGTGATGTTCCCGGACGCCTCCTTGATGCCAACGATATTGGGGATCTCAGCGAGGCGCGCCACCGTGGCCGGCTCGATGTTGACGCCCGTACGGCCCTGCACGCTGTAGAGAATGATCGGAATCCGGACGGCGGCCGCAATGGCCTTGTAGTGCTGATACAGGCCCTCCTGCGTCGCCTTGTTGTAATACGGCGTCACGGAGAGAAGGCCGTTGGCGCCCAGCTTTTCACAGGCCTGGGCCATCTCGATCACCGCGCGGGTGTTATTGCCGCCCGCGCCCGCCAGCACCGGAACCTTTCCGGCCGACTCCTCGATCGTGATGGCGACGACCCGCAGGTGCTCTTCGCGCGTCAGCGTCGGGCTCTCGCCCGTCGTGCCGCACGGCACGAGAAAATCGATACCCTGATCGATCTGCCGCCGCACGAGCCTGCGCAGCGCGCCTTCATCCAGAGAACCGTCTTTCCGGAACGGAGTGACCATCGCCGTTCCACATCCAGTAAACATGTACCACCTCCCGCGGCCGAATCGCCGCCGTTTAAAAGAACCAGCTCAAGAAGAAAAGAGGATATCGCCGAACTCGTGAAAGCCCTTTTTACCCGCGATCCATTCGGCTGCTTTGATCGCACCCAGAGCGAAACCTTCCCGGCTGCGCGCCGTGTGCCGCAGCGTAATGGTATCGGCGGGAGAATCGAATCCGATTTCGTGGGTGCCGGCGATCACTCCCGCGCGATTCGCCGCCACGTCCACCCGCCGCGAGTAACCGGCCCGCCGCATCTCATCCACCAATTTCAGCAGAGTACCCGACGGAGAGTCCTTCTTGGCCGAATGGTGGATTTCCCAGGCCCAGGCTTCGTACTCGCTCTCGTCCGCCAGCAGTTTCGCCGCCAGACTGACAATGCGGAAGAACGCGTTCACTCCGACCGAGTAGTTCGGGCTCCAGACCAGCCCGACGCCGTGCTTTTCGACGATGTTCCGGACCTGTTCCACGTGCTCGTGCCATCCCGTCGTTCCGACCACCAGGTTGACGCCGAGAGCGGCGATCCGCTCGATATTTCCCAGCACCGCCGACGGGGCCGAGAACTCGATCGCCACATCGACGCCGCGGAACGCTTCGGCCGTAATGCCCGCGGAATCGGGGTTATTGAATTCATCGAGCTTCGGCCCGATCGCGATGCCGCGCTCTGCCGCGAGGCGCTCGATCATGCGGCCCATTTTTCCATATCCGACGATGGCGATGGTCATTCGAACACCGCCGGGTCAAGTTGGGAAAAGAACTCGGCATGCAGCGACTCGACCGCATGGCGGAGGTCCTTTTCCGCGACGACGATACTGAGATTCAGCAGCGACGCCCCCTGCGAAATCATCCGGATATTCAGGTCGCGAAGAGAATCGAAAACGCGCGCCGCCACACCGGGAGTGTACCGGATGTTCTCGCCGACGAGGCAGACGATCGCCTGATCCGGCTCCATCGAGACCGAGGAGAATTCGCTCAGTTCCCGGCAGATGTGATCGGTCTGCGTCGTGTTGTCAATGGTGAGAGAAACGCTGACTTCGCTTGTCGCCACCATATCGACCGACGTTTCGTGGCGATCGAAGATCTCGAAGATGCGGCGCAGAAAGCCGTGGGCCATCAGCATCCGCGTGGAGTGAATGTTGACCAGCGTGATCTTGCGCTTGCAGGCGATGGACTTCACGGCGTTCTGGCAATGCACCGATTCCGCCACGATGCGCGTGCCCGCGACGTCGGGACGGCGGGAGTTCAATATCAGCACCGGAATATTGCGCTCGATCGCCGGGATCAGCGTCGAGGGGTGCAGGACTTTGGCTCCGAAATACGCCAGTTCGGACGCCTCCGCGAAGGAGATCGTCTTGACGCGATGGCCGCCGGGGAGAATCGTGGGATCGGCCGTAAGCATGCCGTCGACATCCGTCCAGATCTGAATTTCATCGGCCTTGAGGCCGGCGCCCACAATCGAAGCCGTGAAATCGGAGCCGCCGCGCCCGAGCGTGGACGTGACGCCGTCCTCCGTGGAGCCAATGAAGCCGCCCATCACCACAACCTTCCCCTGGGCGAGCGGAGGAACGATTTCGGCCAGCCGCCGGTAGGTTTCGGGAAATATCGGCGCGGCCTGCGTGTGGCGGCGGTCGGTGACGATCACACGGCGCGCATCGAGATGCGCGGCCGGGAGTCCGAAATGCTCGAAAGCGAGCGCGACGATATAACTCGAGAGGCGCTCGCCGTAGCTGGAAATGGCGTCGATGGAGCGCGGCGTGAGTTCGCCCAGAACGGCGATTCCCTTGACCAGCTCGGTCATCTCCTGAAAGTGGTCGTCGAGCGTGCGGTCGAGTTCGGCGCGATGCGTGAGCGGGACGACGCGGCGCGCTTCGCGCGAGTGGAAGTCGCGCAGGTCGTGGATCTGCCGGATGTAGTCCTCGCGCTTGCCCTCAATGGCCGTCCGGGCAATAGCCAGCAGCTTGTTCGTGGTCTTGCCCATGGCGGAGACCACAACGACAGGGTTGCGGTCCGCGCGGGCTTTGACGATGGCTGCAACGCGCTCGATGGCATCGGCGGACTCGACCGAGCTGCCGCCGAATTTCATCACGATCATGAGCGAAGCACCCCTCCTGCGCCGCTGCTCTGTGACAGGCCCATCAGTCCAGCAGTCCTTCCGAATGCATCAGCTCCGCGTTCAGAATCGCCGCACCCGCAGCTCCGCGGATCGTGTTGTGCCCCATCGCCACGAATTTCCAGTCGAACACCGGGCAGGGCCGCAGCCGTCCCACGAATGCCGCCATGCCCCGCTCGCGCTCGGCGTCCTTGCGCGGCTGCGGGCGGTCGCCTTCCGCCATATACTGCACCGGGCGCTTCGGCGCGCTCGGCAGATTGCGCGCCTGCGGAACGCTCGAGAACGTTTCGAAGGCATGGCGCAGATCCGCCTCCGCGGGCTTGCTGGAAAATTCCACCGACACCGTCACCGTGTGCCCGTCCACGACCGGCACGCGGTTGCAGTGGGCGCTGACCTTCGCCGCAAGAGGCTCGATGTGGTCACTGGCATAGCTGCCCAGGATTTTCTGGGTCTCCTGCTGCATCTTTTCTTCTTCGCCGCCGATGAAGGGAATCACGTTGCCCACGATGTCCATGGATGGCACGCCCGGATAACCGGCGCCCGAAATAGCCTGCAGCGTGGTCGCGACAATGCGTGTGATCCCGAACTGCTTCAGCGGCCCGAGGCCCATCGTCAGGACGATTGTGGAGCAGTTGGGGTTCGTCACGATCTGTCCTTTCCAGCCGCGGGCCCGCTGCTGGCCGGGAATCAGCTTCAGGTGGTCGGGATTGAGTTCGGGAACGAGCAGGGGCACGTCGCGGTCCATACGATGGTTACGCGAATTCGACACCACGACGTGCCCGGCCTTCGCGAAAGCCTGCTCGATCTCGGTGGCGACGGAGGCATCCATGGCCGAAAACACGAGCTGCGGCGCATTGCCCGGCTTCGCTTCCTCGACCTTCAGGTCCCGGATGGCTTCCGGCGTCATGGCGCCGAGATGCCATTTCGCCGCATCGGAATAGCGCTTCCCGGCGGAGCGCTCGCTCGCGCCGAGCCAGGTGAGATCGAACAGCGGATGGCCGTCGAGAAACCTGATGAAATGCTGGCCCACCATGCCGGTGGCTCCCAAAATACCGACTTCGATTTTCTTCATTTTCATTTTGCCTGTAACTGCATGACCATCTTCTGGTAAATCTCCACCGCGTCGAGGAGCTGTTGTTTTGGCACGCGCTCGTCCAGCGTGTGGGCCACGTGAATCGTGCCCGGGCCCAGCAGAAGCGGCTGGCCCCAGGCGCCCTGAAATGCCGGAATATCGGTCGTATAGGCGACTACCGTAGTTGGCAGACCTTCGACGGCTGTGAGCCGGAGGGCGGGAATCTCGAGGATTTCCATCAACTCGACCTTATCGCCCACGGCTTCCGCCAGCATTTTGCGGGTGCCGGTGGAATCGCCGACCAGGCGGATGAAGATTTCGGCCCGGGCTTCATCGGGAATCACATTCGGCGCGCGTCCGCCCTGGATCGTGCCGATGTTCAGAGTGCTCGGTCCGAGAACCTGGTCCACCGGCAGCGGGATCTTCCGAACGGACTGAAGTGCATCCAGCAGCTTCTCGATGGCGGATTCGCCCAGCTCGGGATAAGCCGAATGCGCCATGCGGCCGTGCGCGATCAGCTCATAACGAAGCGCGCCCTTCGATCCGAGCGCGAGCTGGTTCTCGGTCGGCTCGCCGTTGATGATGTACTTCGAGCCGCGCGGATGCTTTGCGGCGTATTTCGCGCCGGCGCTGTTGCGTTCCTCGCCGACGACGAACAGCAGGCCGAAATCGCGCATACCCCGCTCCAGCAGGCGTTCCGCGGCAACGAGCATGGAGGCGATGATGCCCTTGGTATCGCATGCTCCCCGCCCCCAGATGAACTCGTCGTCCACGTGCGAGGGGACCCAGGGTGGAACCGTATCCATGTGAGTGGAGAGCGTAACCGTGGGATTCCCGAAGGCGGCGAACACGTTCGAGCGGCCGGGTTCGACCTCCTGGCGCTCCACCGTTCCGTCGTGCGCCTCGCAGAGGCGTTGGAGATAGTCGTACAGGTAGAGGCCGACCCTCTCCTCTTCCGGGGTGACGGAAGGAATGTCGATGAGCGTTCGGGTCAGATCGAATACGTGCATGAGTCTCTCTCGGCCGCCGGCTGTAAACCTGTGGAGAGGATGCGCGTAAGGAGAGTGAGAACGGACGAAGTGTTCACTAACCCGATAGCGCTCCATCCGGGCTGCCCGACGGGCCGGACCGGATGACAGTGGCGGAGATTTAACCCGCGCCCCCAACCGCCGCGGCCAATCCACCGCGCCGATTTCGGCGACAAACCCCTCCCACCGCGCCTCCCGTGATTGCGGGATTCCGGCGCGCGGTCATGGCCGCCGCACCTCTACCAGAAAGGGTCAGGATATCACGGGGCCCCGTCCGCATGCTTCAGACCCCTCTCCGGTTTCCGTACAAATGGATGTGCAGCCGGGGGCTGAAGCGAAATCCATACAGCTTGCAAAGCTCAGCCAGCCACGCGCCGCGCTCAGCCAGGACCTCCGCGGTGACGCCTTCCGGCATCAGGATCACCCGGCCCGAAGGGGCATCGAGCTGCGAGACGATCGAGCAGATTTCGTCGATATCCCCCTCCCGCGCGACCACGAATTTGAGCTGGTAATCGTATCCCTCCATCAGTTTCCGGACGATATCCGGCTGCAGCCGCAACCTCTCGTGCTGCGCACGGAAGCGGCCCTCTGGCGTGGAATTGGAAAGTTTCGGGCTGATGCTCATCAGGTCACAGGCGACCGGAGCGAATACGGTACCGGCGGTCTCGACCGTGATGTGCATGCCGCGCTCGCGAAACCGGTTTGAAAGTTCGACGATTCCCGGCGCAATCATCGGTTCCCCGCCCGTGAGCACGACGTGGCGAGCGGCCGGAAACGCCGCCGTGCGCTCCAGAATCTCTTCGAGGCCGAGATCTTCGCCTTCGGGCTGCCACGAAGTATACGGCGTATCGCACCAGATGCAGCGCAGATTGCAGCCGCTGGTGCGCACGAAGACCGAGGGCACGCCGACGAGGCTGCCTTCGCCCTGCACCGAGTAAAAGATTTCGGCTATCCGCATGCCGGATCGGCCATTCCCGCCTCGCGAAATCCTTTGGCGCGCAGCAGGCAGGAGTCGCAGGCGCCACAAGCACGGCCCGATGCATCGGGATCGTAGCAACTGTGCGTCAGTTCGAAGGGCACGCCGAGGTCGCGCCCGAGCCGCACGATCGCGGCTTTCGAGAGTTCAATAAGCGGCGTGCGGATCCGGATGCGCGTGCGTCCTTCGACACCCGCCTTCGTGGCCAGATTTCCCATGCGCTCGAAGGCCTGAATGAACTCGGGCCGGCAATCGGGATACCCGGAATAATCGAGCGCGTTTACTCCGATATAGATATCGGCGGCCTCCAGCACCTCGGCCCACGCAAGCGCGAACGAGAGGAAGATGGTGTTGCGCGCGGGCACATACGTCACCGGAATCTCGCCGCTCATGGCCGCTTCGTCGCGGCCTTTGGGTACGTCGATCTCATCCGTCAGCGCCGAATGGCCGAACACCCGCAGATCGATCTTCGCCACACGATGGTCTGCGGCCCCGAGCGCCTGGGCAATCCGGCGCGCCGCTTCCAGTTCCACGCGATGCCGCTGGCCATAGTCGAACGACAGGGCGTAGCATTCGAATCCCGCCTGACGTGCAAAGGCGAGGCAGGTGGCGGAATCGAGGCCGCCGCTCAACAAGCATACAGCTTTCATTCGTTGTCCCAATTGTACGGCTTGTCCCTTATGCTGTAGATTCCGCTTGCGCCGGCTTCGCTTCAGTTCACGCGCTCTTCTGCCTCTCGCCGCGGCCATCGCGGTCGCCGGCATTTTCCTCGCTCTGAATCACTCCGCGTACGACGGCTTTTTTCAGGACGACGAACTGGACAACCTCGCCTGGACGCCCTCGCGGCCGGCCTCGCTGTTTATCCGCGGACTGCTGAAGCCGGGTTTTGCCACCGACAACTTCCGGCCGGTGGGCCATCTCTACTTCGCGCTGATGGGGAGGGCCTTCGGGCTGAACTTCCCGCCTTACATCACGCCCATCTTCCTCATCCATTTTCTGAACGGCGCGCTCCTGTACCTGCTGATCCGAAAGCTGCGCGTCGAGCGCTGGTGCGCGCTGGCCGCGTCGTCGTTCTTCATTCTCAGCGCCGCGGCCCTCGATGCTTACTGGAAGCCGATGTATGTGTTCGATCTGCTCTGCACGACGTTTACGCTCGCCAGCGTTCTACTGTATGCGTGGCGGCGGTACGTGCTGAGCTTCGTCGCGTTCTGGCTGGCATACAAGGCGAAGGAGCTCGGCGTCATGATCCCGGCCGTGCTTGCGCTTTACGAGTACTGGTTCGGCGAACGGCGATTCAAGCTTCTGATTCCCTTCGCGCTGGCGTCGCTCAATTTCGGAATCCAGGGGATCGTGCTCAATCCGAACCGGGATAATCCCTATACACTCCACTTCACACTTCGCGCGCTCGAACAGACGGCGCCTTTCTACGCCAGGCGATTCCTGCTGTTTCCGCTCAGCGGCCTTTTGTTGTTCGCGCTGGCACTCCTGCGCGACCGCCGCGTCTGGTTCGGGCTGGCGGCCATGCTGCTTGTAATGGTCCCGCTTTTCGTGCTGCCCGGCAGGCTCTTCGAAGCCTATGCTTATCTGCCGCTCGCCTGTGCGGCCGTAGCGCTCGGAGCCGCGGCTTCGCGCTGGAATCCGGCGTGGGCGTGGATGGCTCTCGCGCTCTGGATGCCCTTCAACATGAGAGAAATCCGCCACGAAAAGCGGGCGATTCTCGATCGCGACGACCAGGCCTTTGCGTTTGTCGATGCCATCGGGAAGTGGGTGCACCGGACTCCCGCGATCGAAACGTTTGTTTACGACGGGGTTCCAACGGGCTTTCACCAGTGGGGCGTGGCCGGAGCCTGGGACATCGCGCACGGGCGGCTTGGCTTGCCGGCATTTTATGCCTCGTGGCCGGAGGGCCAGAAAGCCCTGGCCGGAGAGACCGTGGCATACGGATCGTGGGATCCCGTGCACCGGCGCCTCGCGATTCGGATTCGCCGGCCGGGCGAGTGAGCGCCGCGCAGCGCC
>CAZXCO010000442.1:0-3039 GCA_964639095.1 uncultured Solibacteraceae bacterium | reverse complement strand
TGCGGAATCCGGACTTCGGGTTCGTGCGAACCCGGCAGAAAGTCGTCGAAGTCTCCAATTTCAGCCGGGCGGAGATCGAAAGGCTCCGGGCGCGAAAGCCGGACATGGTGGTCGTTTACACCCGGGCGTGGGATCCGTTCGGTCTCCTTGACAATCCTGCTGTCGGCGGTTTTCTCGCCCGGCATTACGGATACATCCCCGAAATGCGCCCGGATGAGATCGCCGGCCTGCTCTCCATGCATGTGGTCCGGCGATGGCAGCGAGGCGGCCTGTCGATGGCGCTGCTGGAAGCGCTTTCTCCAGCTGCGCCTGGCAAAGCGGAGGTTGCATTAAAGTAGGCTCATGGCCGCAACACCTTCCACCATGCTCGAACTGGGCACGCCAGCCCCTTCGTTCTCTCTTCCGGATGTCGTTTCGAAGCAAGCCGTTTCGCTCGATTCCTTCGCCACCCGAAAGGGTTTGCTCGTCATGTTCATCTGCCATCATTGCCCCTTCGTCAAACACATCAAGGACGAACTGGGCCGCCTTGGCCGCGATTACGCGGGCCGCGATCTCGGCATCGTCGCCATCAGTTCCAACGATCCGGCGGTTTCTTCCGAAGATTCCCCGGAAGGTCTGAAGCGCATGGCAGCGGACTGGAAACTGGACTATCCCGTCTGCTATGACGAGACGCAGGAAGTCGCAAAGAGCTATGCGGCCGCATGCACGCCCGACTTCTTTCTCTTCGACGCGAAACGGCGTCTCGTCTACCGGGGCCAACTCGACGACAGCCGTCCCGGAAACGGGAAGCCGGTCACCGGCGCCGATCTGCGTGCCGCCATTGACGCCGTGCTCGCCGGCCGGGAGGTCAGCCCCCGCCAGATGCCGAGCCTCGGCTGCAACATCAAGTGGCGGCCCGGGAACGAGCCGGAATATTTCGGATAGATTTCAGATGACGCGGCAGACCGTGCCGCGAGCATCAGTGAATCGCGGGAGCCGCCCGCAGGACATCTTCGATACGGACACCGGCGTGGAAAAAACCGTCTTCCACCTGCCGGCAGTACCGGACATTGCCGATCACGATCATGTGGTCGAAGTAAATCGCAATCTCCGCCCCCTCGGTGAGGAGGGCGCGCACACCCACCCGGATGCCCGAGAGGGAAATATCGAGAATCTCGGCGGGCAGGATCTTCGATTCGACTCGAACGCGCGCGGGGATGCGGTCGCACGGGATTCGCGGTTCGTGACGCTTTTCCGTGCGAGCGGGCTGCTCGGGCGAACGGACGGACACCGGCCGCTGCCCTGCTTTTCCTGTTACACGCTCCGTAGAGGCCACACTTCTACCATTCCAGAAACGGCCCGGATTGTACAGACTGACGATGGTTAGCCTCAGGCCGGCTTTGCCGCGGCAGCCGACTCGCGCTTCTTCCGCCGCTCGGCTGTGGTGGAATAGCCACGGTCGCGATCGATATCCTTCACGTGAACCGTAACGGAAGCAAGCCCCTGCAGATTTCCGATGAACGCATCCGCCTCGTCGCCCAGAGTCTGGGCGACCCGGCGGCGGACCGCTGCCGTCCGCCCCGGTGTGTCATTGCCCGCCGACATCGTGATATGCAGAAAACGCTTCGCCGGATCGCTCGCGACATGCGCATAATGCACGGGCACGATCGCATGTTTCAGATTGCTGAGATTGATGAACGGAACCGTCTCCGGGAGGTCGCCGGAGTCCAGCCCCTGTTCGCGCCGAGCCGCAACTGCCGGATTCTCCATGCGGATCTTCGACACCACCTGCACCAGATGGTCGAGCAGTTGCTTTACGTCGAAACCCGTGGCTGCCTTGAAGTCCTCGCGCAGCCATTCTTCGGGAGCTTCGATCCTGAGATGAGGCATCGGCTGGTTATCGCTTCACCGGCTTGCCATAGACCTCGATCATGCCCACGTCGGACCACCCACCGGGGCCGTGACCGCTGCCGGGCATCAGATCGGTAAAGCCGATCTCATCCACCTTGCTGAGGTCCGGATTCTTCACCCAATCGCCGGTCGTGACCACTTTCGCGATATTCAGCTTGCGCCAGCGCACATCGGCGATCGAAAACTCGTCCTCGTGCCAGTCGGCGGTCGATCCGTCCGCGTGATCGCCCACCAGCCAGGTGCCGTCCGAGAGCTTGAGAATCGGATGAACCTGATGGAAACCAGACACTTTCGTCACCCATCGGATCATGGCCAGCCCGGTCAGATCGACGTAATTTTCCTTATCGCGGAGCGCGGCGGCGCAGAGCTGCTCGCAAAGTCCCGTCCAGAGATGGACCGGATTGCTGGCGTTTCCCGTCGTACCGGTCAACTGAATATCTTTGGCGCCCGGCCCGTACAGCTTCAATTCCAGATTGGGGTTCGCAACCGCTGCGACCGGATCAACGGCGGATTCGCCTTTGCCCTGCTTCCATTCCTCTTTGAAGAAGAGCTGGGGCCGTGCGGCGCGCCCGCCTTCAGCCCCGCGGCCACGACCCCGCCCGGGACCCCGGCCCGGCTCCTGCGCGAGAGCGCCTGAAGCCAGCACGCATGTTGCGGCAAAAATCATCAGAAAACGTTGCATGAAAATCGCGGACCTCCTCTGGGTGAAAATTCCGTTCTCGATTGTATCCAATCGCCTGCGCATTCGTCCGGTATGCCGCGGACGATTATTCCGCGCGACTGGTAAAGTGAGGGTTCATCCGTGTCCGCCCGCGTTCGAGCCGCCGCGACTTCGTTACCGCTGATCCTGATCGTCGCGCTCGCCCTCCGGCTCACTTTCGCCTGGGATTATCAGGCGCGCAATCCGCATCGCGGCCTGAGCGCCATTCCGTTCCTCTTCGAATCCGGCAATATCGCTTATTCCCTCGCGCAGGGGCACGGCTTCGGCTCACCCCTTCGCATCGACACTGGACCGACCGCCTGGATGACGCCGCTCTACCCGCTGCTGCTGGCCGGAATCATGTGGATTTTCGGCATCTACACCTTCCATTCCTGGGTAGCCGCAGTGATGATGAATGTCGGTTTTTCAACGCTCGTCTGCATCCCGCT
>CAZXCO010000441.1:0-3642 GCA_964639095.1 uncultured Solibacteraceae bacterium | reverse complement strand
GGAACCGCCGGGGATCACCACAGGCGTCAGAGGCGCTGCGGGCTGGCCGGGACCCCGCTGCCCCGCGGAAGGAGCCTGCGGCGGAGCGGGCGCGGGAATCACGGGGGGACCCGTCCGGCTGCCGAGTGCCGCGGCGTAGATCTCATTCTTCGGGCCTACCGCCAGCGCAGTCACTTCGCGTTTCGGCATCTGATAAAGGACGAATCCCTCGCCCTTCGGGGAGACGCGAATCACAAGGCCCCCGGGCTCCGTTCCGAGAATCAGGTTCCCTTCCCGGTCGAACACCATGGAGCGCGCATGCGTCTCATCGGTCTTGAAAAAAACAGAGCCTTTGCCGTCGGGAGTCACCTTGTGAACCTCTCCCTTGTCTCCGGTCGCTACATAGAGATTGCCGGCGGCATCGCAGAGCATCGCCCAGATGTATTTCTGCTTCGGGTCGTAAAACTGCTCCTTGGCGCCGCTGGGGCTGACGCGCCAGACCTTCCCGTCGGGCGCCGTCGCCACATAGACACGGTCTCTTGCGTCCACCGCGATGGCGTGGATCTCGAGCGCGTCGAACTCGGCGATCTGTTCGCCTTTGCCGCCGGGAGGAATGCGAAAGAGTTTTGCGCCGGGGCCGCCCGCGGTGTAGAGATTGCCATGCGAATCCCGCGCCAGTGTCCAGAGATACGCGGTCGAAGAATCGTAGATCCCGGTCATTCGCGGCGCGAGCGACAGGCGGCCGTCGCTGCGAATGGAAAGATTCCGGAGATTCCCTTTTTCGAAATCCGCGTAATTGTCCTGCGTCCAGAATTGCGTCTCGCCCGCAAAACAAATCGCAACTCCTGTTAAAGCCAGGAAAGCAAAGGGCAGGAAGGTTTTCATTCGTGGGCTTATTTCACGTTGATATGAAGCGTGTAGCTCCCGTTGACCACATAATTGAACGACAGCGCCATCTGCTCGCTCGCACTCTCGGGCGACGTGATGATCGTCTGGGTCGTGGTGCGCCCGGCCTGCATGACATTGAGCACTGAAGACGGGAGGCTCGGCAGCGTCTTGTCCTCGTAATAAGCCGTCGGATTTGAAGCCACGAGCGACACATACAGCTTGTTATTGGACCGCTCCTGATTGAGCAGCGATACGAGCTGCGGGACGTCCATGTAATGGTTCGTCGAGGTCGCCAGCCGCTGCATCCGGTTGGCGACGTCCGCATCGCTCAAAAGAATGCGATGCTCGCCTTTGGTGATCCCCGGAGGCAGCTTGAGCGTGAAATCGCGCTCGATGCGCTCACCGCGATAGGGCCGCAGAAAGACCTTGATCGGAACCTCATCGCCTGGCCGCACGTTCTCGTTCGGGGTCCACGCATTTTCAATGGTCGCCACGCGGCGCTCCGGCAGCAGATCGACGGTCACCGACGCGTCTTTCAGTTCCGGCACCTTCACGGCGTTGCCGTAGAGCCGGTTGAACTTGCCGCCCCACCAGTTGGCAAGCACCTGGGGCACCGGAAGGGGAACCTCCCCGGCGCTCTGCATCGTATTCAGACTCAGAGAATTTTTTCCATCGGCGAAATGGACGGTGGCGCTCAGCCTGTAAGTGGCCTCTTCCACGGTTTCATTGATTCCGCCGATCGCGTTCTGCAGCGTCATCGCCATCAGTTGCGGCGTCCACTGCTGCTGCTGGAAGACGTTGAAGTGATAGACCTTCTGAGCGCGGACCGAGTTGCTGTTGCTCATGGAGCGCACTTTCACGGTTACCGGAATCATCGGGGCCTCATCCCCCAGCACGCCCATGATGCCGCTGTGCCGGTCCTGATGGAGGGCGCCCACGATCTCCGTCGCGTTCGCCAGCTTGTTCGGCTGATACTGCGAAGCAAGGACTGTCAGCACCTCGCCTTTGCTCATCGGCATGTCGACCGGTCCGATGTTGAAAAACGGATGACCGAACGCCAGAATGTGCTGGCCGTCGTTGTAGGTCACGGTGCCCAGCCCGGTAACGCTCATGTCGCCCGAAACCAGAACTCCGGCTACGGTCTGGCCCGGCTGCAGCGCCGTCTTCCAGTCGGGGCCGGGCTTGCTGGATGTCAGAGCATTGCCCGCTCCGCCCTGCACGGCGACGACTCCCATTTGATTGAACAGCGGCGCGTAATCCTGCAGCACGCTCTCGCTGAATCCCGCGAACATCAGGGGCGTGGCGATGGGCGTCAGCGTCATGCCTTCGAAGGCGGCCTCCGTTGCATGCTGCGCGGTGGACTTCGGCGTCTTCGCCGCAATCGGCCTGGTCCGATCAAACTGATTGATCTCGAGCATGAGCTCGATGGGAGTGATACCGCAGATCGCATCCGGCGAAAAGGATGTCAGGCGCAGCGCGACCGCGCCGATGAGCTTGCCGCCGACGTAAACCGGACTGCCGCTCATGCCTCCGGCGACGTTGGTTCGCTCGGCTTTGCCGCCCATCTTGCCGATGATGATGTCCTGGCCGGGTCCCCACATGTTTTTCCACGTGCCGATGATCTCAATGGGCACGGCTTCCGGCGTGTCGCCCTTGAACACCGTCCAGGCGACCGCATGCATGCCCGGTTTCACTTCGCTGGACTTCAGAATTTCGACTTTGCCTGCCCGGGGAGGCGTAAGTCCATCGGCCAGGGCAAAGGAGGACGTGGACGCCGCGAAGACAATCAGGATCGCGGCAGCTCGAGAGAGCATGTTGAACTGTAGCTCCGTTAACTCAAGTGTAACGCCCGCGCCCGCCAGATTTACGCGGACACGGAAAAAGCTCTACTTCTTGCTTTGGGCGTCTTCCGAGTACTGAGGCTGCGGCGGATTCAGCTTGATGGAGATGGTCTGTTCCGGCATCGTCAGCTCATAAACGTCCCCGAAGGTCTGATAGTCCTTCGCAATCACCTGAATCGTGACTTCGCCCATCGGAATTTCCGGGATCGTGACGCTGCCCTGCTGGCTCGTTTTCGTCTCCCAGTTGGTCAGGATTTTTTTCATCTTCACCGGATTCAATCCGTGGCGGAACCGCACGATCACGCTCGCCCGGTCAATCGGCTTCCCTGTATCGACGGCGTTTACCTGCACCGTCAGTCTCGTTCCCGACGCTCCGAACAGGGGCAAAGAACAGAGCAGGAGCGCGGTGATCGACAGCGTACGCATGGCTTCATTATGCGACATCCGGCAGGAGAAATCGCGCCGGCTTCCCGGCGACCGCGGCGACCGCCTCGGCCGCGATATAGCCGCTGCGAACCGCGCCCTCCATCGTCGCGGGCCACCCGGAGCGGGTCCAGTCCCCGGCGAGAAAAAAGTTCTTCAGGTGGGTGCGCGGCCCGGGCCGAAGCGCCTCCAGACCGGGTCCCGCCGAAAACGTCGCCCGGACCTCTTTGATGACCTGCGCCTTTTCCAGCCGCACTTCCTTCACCGCGGGAAAAAATTCCGCCAGTTCGCGCACCGCAAGCTGGATGATCTCCTGACGGGGCGCTTCCACCAGATTGCGCGATGCGCTGACGACGGCCTGAATATAGCGCCCC
The DNA here is from genome assembly GCA_964639095.1 of uncultured Solibacteraceae bacterium. GTDB lineage: Bacteria > Acidobacteriota > Terriglobia > Bryobacterales > Bryobacteraceae > BOG-234. The sequence continues at coordinate 137 of CAZXCO010000441.1, read as the reverse complement.
TCGCTCTTGTTGAACATCCACTGCAGAGTGCGATCCAGAAGCGTGGCGTGCGGCAGTGAGGTCACGGGGCGATCGAACCAGAGATGGATTCCCGTAATGGGCGAGTGGTCGAAAGCGGCCCAGTTCACCGGCAGATC
>CAZXCO010000440.1:0-5396 GCA_964639095.1 uncultured Solibacteraceae bacterium | reverse complement strand
GCCACCGCCGCCATATACCTGACTGATGACCACCTGTCCTTCGGCGAATGGTTGAACGGCCGCAAACGCAGACACAACCAGGAGTGCAGACAGACTTTTTTTCATAATTGGACCGGCTCCGGAATTCCCGTTCGGAATGGGTGCCCACCAATTTAGATCGCCTGTGCATAATGCAGATCACAGGCCGGTGAATATTCGATGAGAGGCCCTTGGGCGAGTACCGTACTGACTCGCCGCCGGTCAGTTGCGGCGCGAATAAGTGCGGCCGCTATTTTTCGGCCCCGGGTTCCTGGCCGCATTGCCCAATGTGCATCGCGGTCTCTTCGAAACCCGGGTTGAGAATAGGCCTGGTTCAGAATTGGGTTCAACACCCTCATGAATGAGCAGGGACACGTGCGTGTGCCGGGGATCGCAGATGCGAGGCGAGTCCCTCGCTGCCCGAACTCATCCGGCTGCGGAACGATGTCCTGAGCGATCCTGTGCGCCGGGCCGGGGTATCCGGCGGCGAGGCAGTCAATTCGAATCGGCTGTCACTGCCAGATGCGGCCGGCCACCTTCGCCCCAGATTTTCGGCGGCTCATCAGGGCCCGGCTTCATCGGTGGTGGTTCCGGTTCGCTCTTGAGCGGCGGCAGGAAGACGCTTTCCCGCTGCTTCTTCACACGGCCCTTTCCCTTCAGTCTTTCTGCCAGCGGAGTCCAGCAGTCCGCACAGATGTCATACTCTTTCCCCTCGATGTGCCGGGGTGAGCATTCCTTTGATTGGTCGCACAGATCGCAGAGGATCATGGTGTCCCCCTCGGTTGGATCATACCGCCTTTGCGAATAACGGCTGACCGGGGAAGATCATGTCGATACCAACGGCGCTGTCCATTTGTTTGGCGCTCCACTCGTACACGGCAGTCGCGGTACAGGAATCTCCAAACGAAATATTTACAGCACGTATCGAATTGTGCTTCGCAAAACCGAAAATTCGCGCGGGCCAGAATTTTCCGGAAACTTTCGGCTTCTCCAAACGTATGGACCGGGCACAGGAGCACCCCAATGATTCGTCGGATCATTGTCCTGGGAACGATTGTGTTCGCATTTTCGGCGTGGCCTCACCACAACATGTCGGCCACGTTCGACCTGAACAATCGCGTAACACTGAGCGGCACCCTCACGAAGTTCGACTGGAGAAATCCGCATATCGAGCTTTTCGTGGAAGCCAAAGGGGATAACAACCAAACCGAAATGTGGTCGGTCGAAGGGCCGCCGCCGGTGTACTTCCGGGATCGGGATATCAGCAAGAGCGACATCGAGGCTGGACTCGGCAAGACCGTTACCGTGGAAGCCAGCCGCGCGCGGGACGGCTCGCGCTGGGGGCTCTTGCGAACCCTGACGCTGCCGAACGGGAAGCTGGTATCGGCCTGCCCGCAGAACTGCTGACAAACTCGCGACCGATAGCCCGCGGAAAAACAAGGAGGTTTTCCCATATGAAGCCATTCCATCGGCCTCTGATACTCACTGCTGCGGCAGTTTGCACTGCTTTGTTTCTGGCGCCGGTTCGCGGAACGGGCCAAACTCCAGACGACGAAAAGGCCGAAAGAGCCAAGGCAACCGCAGCCGCCAAAGCCCAGAATATTGCTCAGGCGTTCGCGGCTAACGCCCGCACACTCACCATATTCGATCGGCGGGGCAAAGCCCTGACCACGGTCGGCCCGCGCGCGATCTACAATACGCCGGTTTTTTCGCCTGACAACAAGCGCCTGGCCGTGAGCAAAACCGATCTGGATAAAGAAAATTCGGATATGTTCGTGTTCGACATCGCTACTGGCAACGCGATCCAATTGACGTCGAGCAAGCAGCGCGAATTTTCGCAGGCGCCCGCATGGTCCCCCGATGGCAACTACGTCGCTTATGTCGCCCTGCGCAGTGGAAACTACGGTATCTATCGGAAGGCTTCCGATGGCCAGGGAACCGAAGAGCTCCTTTACAAGCTCCCCGGAGTCGGGACCATCACGGACTGGTCGATGGATGGGAAGTATCTGAACTTCTTCGCCACCGATCTTTCCGGAGGCACATTGTTCGCTCTGCCGCTCGAGGCGCAAGGCGACCGGAAGCCAATCGAGGTCGTCAAGAGTCCGAAGCAGATACAGGGTGGACGCTTCTCTCCGGACAATCGCTTTATTGCGTACTTTTCCAATGAGTCCGGCAGGAACGAGGTCTACGTGCGCCCGTTCGATCCCTCGGCGGGTGCAGGCGGGCAGGCTCCGCAGCAATGGCAGATCTCGGATCAGGGTGCGGCGGGCATGGCCTTCTGGCGGAAAGACGGCAAGGAGCTCAATTACCTCGCAGCGGATCGAGGAATCGTGGCCGTATCCATCAGCACCGAGCCGGCCTTCGAGGCGGGAAAGCCGAAGCTCGTATTCCGCCCCTCTGAGGAGATTCAGATCAGCCCTGGAACGGCGAGCATCAGCCGGGATGCAGAGAGGTTTGTCATCGCCGTGCCTCCTCCACGTCTCCGCCAGCTTACGATTCTGGATCGCCAGGGCAAAGTGGTGAAGGCAATCGGCGAGCCGGGCGTCTATGGCCAGCCAGGATTATCTCCGGACGGAACCCGCATTGTCGCCACCCGAAACGATCCGAAAACCGGGAACCTCGATATCTGGACCTGGGATATTGCAACTGGAAAAGGCTACGCCATTACGAACTCCGTGTGGCCGGACTTCTCGCCCATCTGGTCGCCGGACGGCAAGCAGGTCGCCTACGTCTCTACGCGGGAACAATATTCCGGCATCTATCGGAAGAGCTGGGATGGAACGGGTGAAGAAGAACTGCTGTTCCGCTACACACCCGGCGCGGGCATCGGCTTCAGCGACTGGTCGCCGGATGGCAAGTTCCTCGCGTTCTCCACCGGCGTTCTGCTGATGGTGCCGCTCAACGAAAACGAGAAAGCTCTCGACCGCAAGGCGATCGAGTGGATGCGGGAGGAATACGATGTGTTCGGCGCGAGGTTTTCTCCCGACATGCATTTTGTGGCGTATGCGTCGGACGAAACCAACAGCCAGTCGGCGGAGGTTTATATCCGTCCATTCGACGTGAACAAACCCGATCATCCGGGTGAGGGTCCGGTGGTGCGGGTCACGACGAATGGCGCTCGCGGCTTCGCGTGGCGGCGGCAGGACGGCAGGGAGTTGTTTTTCCTGACACGCAACTGGGAACTCGCGGCCGTCGACATCACGACGACGCCCACGGTTCAGGTTGGCGAGCCCAAAGTCCTGTTCAAGCTGCCGGGTCCGCTCGTTGGAAGTTCGGCGGAGGGAGTCAGTCGTGACGGCCAGCGATTCCTGTTCGCCATGCCGCTGACAACTGCAGGGGCGCCTTAGGCGCGGGTTCTTAACCTTTTTTTCGCGGACGCTTCGGAACGAAAGCGAGGAACCGGCGGGGATTGTCCACCGTGATCTGGTGCAATACCTCGTCGGTTGCTCCGGCGGCTTTCAGCTTCGGCAGGAAGTTCCTCAACGTCTTGCCATAGTCGCTGAAGGCATCGGCCGAGAACATGAGGTGACTGGCAAAGCCCGCTTCGATGAGCGCCATCACCATCGGGACCTGCCGGGCATCGTTGTTTCCGCCCTGCCGGTCGAAGCCGACAAATGCCCCGCGCCGGCAGATTGTTTTGTGCACGTAGACATCGGGGTCGACAAGATTGCCGAGGTGGCCGATGACGATGCGGTCCGGCTTGACGCCGGCGTCTTCCAGAATGTCGAGCTGTTCGAGCGCCGATTTGCCGGGAATTCCGGTGTGGGTAAAGATCGAGAGGTTCGTCGCCAGGTGCGCCTTGCCGACCGCGCGGAAGACCTTGCGCTCATCGGCCGTGATCTCATCCCAGGAGCCGATTTCGCCGAACACACCCAGCGTGTCGTCGTCGGCCTGTTTGATGAGCGCCTTCGTGATTTGTTCCTCGCTCATCGTGGAGATTTCTTTCGGATAGAACGGCTGCGAATAGAAGCCGCCGCCGGCGACGATGGGGAATCCGGACTTCATCGCTACCTGGCGAACAAAACGGATGTCGCGCCCCATATCTGCGTGGCCCGCGTCGACGATGCAGGCCGCGCCGTCCTCTTTCGCCTTCAGCACTTCGGCGGCCATCAGGTCGACGCTATGCATGATGTCCGGGGGAGCGGGAGACCCTCCGCCGCGATTCCCTCTGCCGCCGCGCGCCGGCGCGGGCGGCAGGCCGTTCGCGGCCCGGGTTGCGGCAGTCGCCGCCCCGAATCTCGCGTTGAAGTCGGGAAAGACCTGCAGGTGCTCGTGGAAAAGCGTGGCGCCGCCCGCCAGCTCCTGTGGCTGGTAATCTTTCAGGATCGTCCGGATGATCGCACCCTTTGGAAATGACGGCTCCTCAGCGAACCCATTTCCCGACAGTGCTGCGGCCGCAGCGCCGATTCCCAACATCTCGAGAGCCCGCCGGCGTGTCAGGTTCTCTCCGAGAAAATTCGACATGGTGAAATTATTGCAAACAGGGCTCAGAACGAACAGGCCGCTCGGGCCATATGTGCCCGCAGCACTGCTGAGGAGATCGATCTCGCGGCAGTCAGTGCCCGTACCGCAACAGCACCACGCTCGACTTTCCGTCGGGGAACAGCGTTACCACTTCGAGCCGGTCGAATTCGTCGAACCTCAGCGGCGTGACGGTTTCGCCGGTGAGCGCTTTGACGATCCTCGGTACTGACGCGCGATGGCCCACGACCAGAGTTGCCTCGCCCGGGCGCAGCGTGGCGCGGATGCGGCGGATCAGCTCATCGGGCTTTTCGCTGCTCACCACCTCGGGCCTGAGTCCGAATTCCTGTGCCGTAGGGGCTGCGGTCTGGTGCGTGCGCACCGCCTCGGTGGTAAAGATGTGTGTGATCTTCGTCTCTGCCAGCAGGCGCGCGAGGGAAGCGGCCTCGCGGCGTCCCTCCGGCGTAATATCCGGATCGGGCTCCGTGCCGTAGCGGTCGGCATGCCGGACAACGAAAATAGTCGATTGCGCGCAGAGCGGAGCAGCGGAAACAAACGCGGAAAGAAACAATGCGGCGAGCCACTTCATTCGTTGTGAGTATACGGTTCCGCTGCGATGCAGCGGTGGTCTGGAATGAAGAATTGACGCAATCGTTACTGCCCGGTCATAAAGAGTTCTTGCCGCACTGCTAACATCGCCGCAAATGAACAGGCGGGCATTTTTCAAAGCGGGCGCGCTCATGCTCACGGGACCGCTCGCACGGCAGGTTCCGCTCGTTGCGCAGCCGAATTTCCGTGACGATCCGTTCGCGCTGGGAGTCGCTTCGGGCGATCCATGGCCGGACAGTGTCGTCCTGTGGACCCGGCTCCTGCGAGACGAGTCGCTGCATGCGGCCATACCAGTGCATTGGCGCGTG
>CAZXCO010000439.1:0-3253 GCA_964639095.1 uncultured Solibacteraceae bacterium | reverse complement strand
ATGCCGGTCGAGTTCATGTTCGCCGCATCGCGCAGCCAGAACTGGCGATGCATGAAAATATCGGCGCCGCGTGCGACCGAGGACTGGTAATAGCCTTCCCCCTTCCACGAATTGAAGCTTCCGAATACCGGGCCATAAGCGGCTGGACTATGCTCGTGCAGCGCCGCGACCCCCAGATCCGCGGGCCCGCCCTTCACAGCCAGCGGTCCTCCGAAGATATGCGCGGCCTGCGCCACGTATACCTGGGACTCGAACTGAACGATCCGGTCGAGCTGCTGCGCGGACGGCCTTTGCTGCGCCTGCTCGTGACCCAGGATCGCGTCCAGCGCCTGCGTCCGGAGTGTCGCCTCGCGCGCATCCGTCATGAGGTTCATGCTGACCGGCTTTCCGGTCTCCGGGTCGAGATTGGCCAGCAGACCGGTCTTCTCCACGATCGGAGTGGCGCCGGCAATGATGTATTTCAAATTTGCCGTCATGCGCGGCCGGCGGTAGACCGACACCGTCGGGTGAGCGCTCTTCAGGCCGTACTCGGGGCTGGTGTTGCACCCGGTCGGATCGCGGACGACTTCAATTGAGAACTCGACCGGCTTTGCCGAGCCATCCGTATTGCGCGGCGGCCACGAAAGCGGAATCCGGAAAAGCCCGCGATGGAGCAGGAGAGAATGGGAGCTTTCCTTGTCCTGTGGGAGATTCGGGCAATTGGAACCGTCGAAGGCTGCGAACACCGGGTCTTTGCCGTCGGTGGCGCGCCAGCGCTCGGCCAGCGCTTCCGTCGAAACACTCATGCCCCACGCCGGCTGATGGCAAGTCACGCACGCCCGCCCGTTCGTGCCCAGCGCCGTAAAGAACGGGTGGCCGTCGGTCTTCAGCCCGCCCGAAGCATTGAGCACTCCGGCCGTTCCGTTCGAATTGTCGAAAGCGTCGAACTCCGGCAGTGCTTCGCCGCCGCCCGGCTCCAGCCAGACTGTCTTGAAAGCAGTTCCATACTGCGCGCTCAGCGTGAACACAATTCCGGTGAGTGCGATTCCGAGGGCGAGAAAGGGTCTACGCATAATGGTTGGCGCGCGACCGGCGCTAAGGGAGATTATCCTCTACCGCTTTTCACTGTCAATAAACAATCGCTTTCGGGGGAGCCGGGATGATGCCGCCGGGCGCGGCGGCCGGAAGAAATCGCCGCGATACAATCGTCCATATGTTTCAAGGTGTGGAGCACACGGCGATTGCTTCGCCGGATCCGGAGAAACTCGCCCATTGGTACGTCAACCATCTTGGTTTCCATATCAACTTTGCCTACGCCGGAAATTTCTTTGTGAAGGCGCCCAACGGGTCGATTCTCGAAATCATTCCCGCCGAAGGTTCGAGAGCGCCCCAGGATATGGAGAGCAATAAGCGCCCCGGCATCCGGCACCTCGCCATTGCGGTGGATGACTTCAGCGCAGCCCACGAGCATTTGAAAGCGCGGAACGTCCATTTTCTCGGCGAACCGTTCGATCTCGGAACCAACCGGCTGGTGTTCTTCAACGATGGCGACGGCAACCTGATCCACCTGATCAAACGCGGGACACCCCTGCCGTAAGCACCCGAACCGAGTGTTACGCCGCACCTTCAAGGCCTTCCAGTATCGCGATTTCAGGCTCCTGTGGTTCGGCGCCTGTACGTCCAGCATCGGCACCTGGATGCAGGAAATCGCACAGAACTGGCTTGTTCTCGAGATCACCAACTCCCCGTTCCTGCTTGGTCTCGACGCATTCCTGGGCGATATTCCGATCTTTCTCTTCTCTCTTGTCGGCGGCGTGATTGCCGACCGCATGGATCGCCGCAAGCTCCTCCTGATCTCGCAGGTCATTCAGATGACCAGCGCTCTGACGCTGGCGGTCCTGATCGGCAGCCGTCACATCAAGATCTGGGAGATTCTGATTTCGTCATTTGTCGTCGGCACGGCGCAGGCATTTGGCGGACCGGCTTACTCGGCCCTTGTTCCCAGTCTGGTGGAGAACGAGGATCTTCCCAACGCCATTGCCCTGAACTCGATTCAATTCAATCTGGCGCGCGTGATCGGTCCGGTGCTCGGCGGACTGGCCCTCAAATACGTCGGTTCGGCATGGTGTTTCGGCCTGAATTCGCTTTCCTTCGTGGCCGTGATGTTCTCGCTGCTCAACCTGCACATCAACTTCAAGCCGCCGCGCACGGGCGATTCCATCCTCACCGGAGTGAAGCAGGGGATCGGGTTCATTCGCAAGCAGGGCGCAATGGAAACGCTGATCGTCATCGCCTTCTGCATGACCGCGCTGGCCATCCCGATGATCACGTTCCTTCCCGTTTTCGCCAAGGACGTTTTCCATCAGAACGAGATGACCTACACCTTGTTCCTGGTCGCATCCGGTCTGGGTTCGATTACAGGCGCGCTGACCGTGGCCACACTCGGTAATGTCCACAACAAGGGCCGTATCGCCCTCGCGATGCTGATGGCGCTCGGCGCGGGCATCACCGGCTTCTCGCTCTCGCATTCGGTGGCCGCCAGTTGCCTGCTGCTGTTTATTTCGGGCGCCGTGCTGATGTGCGCGTTCGCCATGATCAGTTCGCTTGTGCAGTTGATCACGCCGAATGACATGCGCGGGCGGGTGATGAGCGTTTACAACGTGGCCTTTCGTGGCGGCATGCCCTTCGGCAGCGTGACCACCGGATGGCTTGTACCGATTTTCACCGCACCCAACGTCCTTTCTGTGAATGGACTCGTTTTGCTCAGCCTCGGAGCTTATTTCCTCTTTGTTCAGCGGCGTGTCGCTGCGTTGTAATGAGTAACATGACTGGACTTCCGGCCGCGCGAATCGCCGCGTTTTTTCTGCTGGCAGGGCAGATTCTTTTCTTTGTTTTTCCGGCCTCGGCCGCGGACGATCTCGAGAAACTTCGCGACCGCCAGGACCGCGCCGGCCTCGATGCGCGCGCGGCGGCCCTGCATGCCACAGCCGAAAAGGCGCCGCGGGACGCGAATGGATGGTACAGGGCCGCCATCGCTTATTCCTATGCCGCCGAAGTGGCTATGGAAACGCGAGACAAGAGCGGCGCCCAGAAGGCGGCCGAAGCCGGCGTCGCGGATGCGGATAAAGCGATCGCACTCAATGCCGGAAATGCCGACTATTACCGGGTCCTCGGCACGCTTTGCGGGCAAGTGATTCCTGCCAATCCGATCGCCGGCATTCTGACTTACGGCAAACGGGCGAAAGACGCGCTCGATAAAGCCATCGCGATGGAC
>CAZXCO010000438.1:0-13245 GCA_964639095.1 uncultured Solibacteraceae bacterium | reverse complement strand
TGAAGATCAGCGCGCCGTGCGCGACGCGGCGGCCGAAAGGCGTGATCTTCGCCGCTTCCTCGTTGGTGTGCAACTCGGTGAAGTCGCCCGAGAGGCCGGCGAAGTTGACGATATCCGCTTCCGTGATCGTGCGGCCGCGCGAAATATGAATTTCGCCGGACTCGAGGTCCTCGAAATATTTCGTCAAAGGGCCTCGGGAGCGGAGCCGAGGGTCACCGTCACCTTCATGGTGCGATTGCCGCGGAAGATCGTCAGCACCATCTTGTCTCCGGGACGTTTCTGATTCATGGCCCGGCGCAATGCATCCTGCCCGTCGACGGGATTCCCGTCAATCGCGATAATCAGGTCGCCGCCGATGCCGAGCCGGTACATCCCGACGATGACCGACCGGGTCGGCCCGCGCAGGCCCGCCGCTTCGGCCGGCGAACCGTCGTCGACGCCCTCGATCAGCAGCCCTCCGGATTCCGGCATGTTCAGCGCCTGGGCGAGATCGCCCTGGACCAGCACGGTCTGCGAGATCCCGAGGACCGGATGCGAAATGTGTCCGGTGGTGCGGTATTCCTCGAGCCTTTCCTTGGCGCGATTGATCGGCATGGCGAAACCGATCCCGATGCTGCCCGCCTCACCGCTGGCCGTCTGCGACCCGTAAATCGCCGTGTTGATTCCGATGACATTGCCGCTCGAATCGAGCAGAGGACCGCCGCTGTTGCCCGGGTTGATCGCGGCGTCGGTCTGGATCAGCCCTTCGAGCGTATTGCCGTCCTCGTTCTGCAGGCTTCGGCCCAGCGAGCTCACGATGCCCGTAGTCAGCGTACCCTCAAGCCCGAACGGATTTCCAATAGCCAGCACCTTCTGGCCGACAACGACCGCATCGGAGTTGCCGAGGCGCACAAACGGCAGCTTGCGGCCGGCATTGATCTTCAGAATGGCCAGATCGCTGCGCCGGTCGATGCCTACGATCTGCGCCGGATACTGCTTCTTGTCGGAAAGCGTCACCGTCACGTTGCGCGACCCTGAGATCACGTGAAAATTGGTGACGATCTCGCCGTTTTCATTAATGATGAAGCCGGAGCCGATGCCTTTCTGGGGGAACACCTGGAAGAAAAAATCGCGCTGGTACACGATGCTCGTGATGTTCACCGTGGCCAGGCGATTGGTCTTGTAGATATCGATGTTGTTCTGCTCGTCGGGGCTGAATCCGGAGCCGTGGGCAGTGACAGGATCGTACCAGAGTTTCCCGCTGCTGGAAATGGGCTGAAGCAGCCGCGACAACTTCCAGTTGCCATGCCCGGTGACGAACCAGAAGGCAGTGACAAGGAGCAACGTCAAAACAAGCGTCCTGAGCTTCATGCCAGGCTCCTCAATTTCTCATACACACTTTCAGTTTGACGCACAGTGTCCTCTTGCGTACCGCTGGCATGGATAATATAGTCCGCGAATTTTGTCTTTTCTTCCAGCGGCATCTGGCGTTCCAGCCGCGCCAGAACGCTGGCTTCCGAAGCGCCCGGCCTTCGCAGCGCGCGCTCCATCTGCTGCTCCCGCGCGCACCTCACAACAATTATTTTATCGACTTCTTTCCAGGCGCCGGATTCAATCAGGATTGCGGCCACATAGATCACGATCGCCCGCGGATCCCGTTCCGCGATCTGCTGGAACTCGCGGAGCGCCCGCGCCCGCACAACGGGATGGATAATCGCATTCAGCCGGTCCAGTTGAGCCGGGGCCACGAACACCAGATCGGCCAGACGCAGCCGGTCGATCTGGCCCTGGGGACCGAGAATGCCCGGCCCGAAAGCGGCCACAACCGCATCGTAAGCTTCGCCGCCCGGACTGATGGCATCGCGCGCGATCTCGTCCGCTTCGATGACATAGCAGCCCAGATTGCGCAGCACGCCGGCCACGAAGCTCTTTCCGCAGGCCATCCCGCCCGTGAGTCCGACCTTCAGCATGGGCGGTTTCTCATCCTTCCGCGGACGGCAAGCATTCGGAAAAGAGATGAAGCCCGCGCGGCGTTCAGCATACCCCCATGCGGCGCTCAGCCGCTTCGATCGTATTGCTCATCAGCATCGCAATCGTGAGCGGGCCGACTCCGCCCGGCACGGGTGTGTAAGCCGACGAGAGGCGCGCCATATCGCCGGGATGCACGTCGCCCACCAGAAGACTCCCCCGGCGCTCGAAATCCGCCATTCGGGAAGCGTCAAAAATGCGTTCCACCTCGGCTTTGGTGTCGACCTTGTTGATTCCGACGTCGATGACCACCGCGCCCGCTTTAATGTAATCGGCGGTAATCATCGCCGCGCGGCCGATTGCGGCCACCAGGATATCCGCGCCGCGGCAGACGGCCGGCAAATCGCGCGTGCGCGAATGGCAGATCGTGACAGTCGCGTTTTCCTGCAGCAGAAGCATCGCCATCGGCTTGCCGACAATGTCGCTGCGTCCCACCACCACGGCATTCCGCCCCGCGATCGGGATCTCGTACCGCTTGAGGATCTGGATGACTCCCGCCGGCGTGCAGGGCCGGAGGCCCGGGCGCCCGGTCGAGAGCAAGCCGACATTGCAGGGGTGAAAGCCGTCGACATCCTTCTCGGGTGCGACGCCGAGCAGCACGCGCTGCGAATCGATATGCGCGGGCAGTGGGAGCTGCACGAGAATGCCGTCAATTTCGGGGCGTGCGTTCAGATCCCGCACCAGATCGAGAAGCTCATCGGTTGTGATTGAGGCGGGAGGCGTGATCGTTTCGGCCTGAATGCCGAGATCTCGCGCCGTTTTCGTCTTGTTCCGGACGTAGACTTCGGATGCCGGGTTGTTTCCCACGAGCACGACGGCGAGACGGGGAGGGCGTCCGGCGTGGGAGAGGATCCGCTCCACGCGAGGGCGGCACTCGGCCTTTATCTGATCGCGGACGTAGTTGCCATCGAGAATCCGGGACACCAGACCAATGTACCCGATCGCCCTGAACCGGCCCGATTCCGTATCGCTCCAGCCGGTCCCGTCGCGAAGACGCGCTAAAATCCCCCTTTGTGCGTACTCTGCCGGTCCATCTACGGATTCTGCGCGATCTCCTGCGGCGGCTGAATTACCATCTCAGTGCCGCAGAGGCGGACTGTTCGGAAGCCGAACTTTTCGACAAGGCGCGTTTGCGGGCCGCGGAAGCGGCGCTGCGCGAACTGCCGGTCTCTGACGCAGGTGCGCGGGAATATCTGGCCAAACACATCCCGCGTCTGGCGCGCACGCTTGCCCTCGTTCCCCCGCCCCGGGCCACCGGGCGCGTGCTCGAACTCGGCTGCTACATGCAGATTACGCCGCTGCTCGCGCGTCTCTCGGGTTACCGCGAAGTGCGCGGCGCATATTACGGGCCGCCAGGCAAGATCGATCACAAGACAATTCCGTTCCCTGACGGGGATTTTCACTGCGAAGTGGATCATTTTGACGCCGAGGGGGACCCGTTTCCTTACCCCGACGGGCATTTCGACCTCGTCATCGCGGGCGAGATCCTCGAGCACATGACGCGCGATCCCATGCATCTGCTGCTGGAATCCCGGCGCGTGCTCTGCGAGGGAGGCTCACTGCTTGTCACCACACCAAATGCCGGAAGCATCACCAGCGTCGCCAAGACTCTCGATGGCCGGGATAATCCGCAGATTTTCTTTCTGTACACCCGCCCGCGAGCCGGCGAGCCCACCGAGATCGGGCATGTTCGCGAGTACACCGTCCACGAACTCGGCGGCGCGGTCCGGGCCGCCGGTTTCGAGGTTCAGCGGTTGTTCACCACCTTCATCGAAGAGTTTGCGAGTCATCGGCCGCTGCTGAAACTGCTGGCGGAAAACGGCTATGCGACGGAAGACCGCGGAGAGCAGTCCTGGTGCCTCGCGGAAAAGCGCGGCAGCCTTCCGATCGACCGCTTTCCATGGTTTATCTACAGCCCCGAATAGCAACAAGGAGGAAAACAACGATGAGCCAGCAAGGACGAATCCTCGGCATCGGTGGTATCTTCTTCAAGTCGGCGAATCAGCAACAGATGAAGGAGTGGTACGGAAAACATCTCGGCCTCGCCGACAGCGGCCATGGTGTCATGCTGCCGTGGCGTGAGAAAGACAAACCGGAAAGTGAGCAGATGACAGTCTGGAGCATTTTCCCTGGCAACACCAGATACTTCGAGCCCAGCCCAGCCTCCTTCATGGTGAACTACATCGTTGACGACCTCGAAGCACTGCTCGACCGCCTGGCGAAAGAAGGCGTTCAGATCGACCCCAGGCGCCAGGACGAGAGCTATGGCCGCTTCGCCTGGATATACGATCCCGACGGCAACAAAATCGAACTGTGGCAGCCGCTCAATCCAGGCGAATAGCCGTGTTTCCGACTACCGGGTCTTTGACCGCTTGAGGCGCTTGCCACGCGGGAGCAGATCGTGGATTTTCGTCCGGCGCTGGCCGGAGGAGAGCGAGACCGGCGCCGGGCGGTTGTACGAATTGGCTTGCCCACCTGCTGAATAGACCTGCAAGGCGAACACCGAAACCGGCAGGCAATCTACTGGCATTGATGTAGACTACCTACATCTATGGCCAAACCAAAAGGTGACAGGAATCGGACCGAGCTGCTCCGGGGCACGCTGGACATGCTCATTCTCCAGACTCTGCGTTGGGGATCTCAGCACGGCTATGGCATCGGGCAGGCGATCCGGGCGGGCTCCGGCGAAGTACTTCAGGTGGAGACCGGCTCCTTATACCCCGCGCTCCATCGGCTGGAAAAACAAGGTTGGATCAAGTCCGAATGGAAACCTTCGGAACATAACCAACGCGCGAAGTACTATCGCCTCACGGCGTCCGGCAGAAAGCAGCTCGCGAACGAGTGCAGCCGATGGAATTCAGCGAGCGCTGCAATTGCCAGCCTCATGAACGCCGTGAAGAGCGAAGGCCAGGCATGAGAGTCCGTCTGCCATTCCGGCGCAGACGCCGCGATCAGGAGCTGGAAGAGGAAATTGAAGCCCACCTGGCCATGGCCACTCGAGACCGGATCGAACGTGGGGAGGATGCCCACGCGGCCGCCGCAGCCGCGCGCCGTGAGTTCGGCAACCAGTCTCTCATTCGGGAAACGGCACGCGAGATGTGGGGATGGTTGTGGGTGGATCGGCTCTTGCAGGATCTTCGTTATGCTGTGCGCCAGATGTGGCGCTCTCCCGGATTCGCCGCAACTGTGATCTGTAGTTTATCCCTCGGCATTGGCGGAGCCGCGGCGATGTTTACCGTCGTGGATCGCCTGTTGCTGGAGCCGGTGCGGTATCGCGACGCCGGGCGGCTGGTGTCGATCGGCATCGGCCCCACGCAGTACGGAGTACCGTGGCTGGAGTTCGAGCAATGGCAGAAAGAGGGCCGGTCGTTCGAGCAGATGGCAGTCTCGGTATCCATGCCGCGCCCTTACCTGGAGGGAAAGTCCGACCTGCTGGAAGTCAGCGCTAAGCGGGTGAGCGCGAACCTGTTTTCCACCCTCGGAGTGGAGCCGGAATTGGGACGCGGTTTTCTACCGGAGTCGCCCGGCTTTGCGCCGGGGAAAAACGCGGGAACGATCGTGCTCAGCGATGCCGTATGGCGGACGGCATTCGGCGCGGACCGGTCCATCCTGCGCCGGCAGGTGAGGATCGACAGTGACACAAGCAGCAATGACACAGGCAACAACGACACAGGCAGCAAAGACACATACACCGTAGTTGGGGTGATGCCGCCGGGATTCCGGTACCCGGCAGGCAAAGTCTACAGCGGAGAGGTATGGATTCCGCTGCAGCTCGGAGATAGCGACAAGCTGCCCGTGTCGAGAGCCCCCTACTACGAGGTCATCGCGCGTCTGCGGCCCGGAGTATCTCCTCGGCAGGCGGCCGCGGAGATAGCCGTCATCCAGAAGCGCTTCGTTGCTCGATACACCGATCGCGACACGCGCGAGGTCCGCGCCCGCACTGTAGTTCAACGCTATGAAGACGCTTTGGTCGGCGCCCCTGTTCGGCGCGGTCTGCTGGCGTCGCTGGCTGCGTCCGGAGTGCTGTGGCTGATTGCCGCCGTCAATGTAACCAACCTGCTGCTGGCACGGAGCACGGCGCGGCAGCGCGAGATCGCAATGAGGGGAGCGCTGGGCGCCAGCCGCTGGCGCGTGGTGCAGCAGATGATTGTTGAGGGACTGGTGCTGAGCCTCCCCGCCGCACTGCTCGGCGCGGGACTGGCCATCTCCTCGCTACGGCTGCTGGCGCATGAACTGGCGCAGCGGCTGCCGCTTCCGGTGCCGGCGATGCCGGATGGCTGGATTCTGGGAGTTTTGCTTGCGCTCACGGTAGTTTCCGCGCTGATAGCCAGCGCGTGGCCGGCGTGCATGGTGGCGCGCAATCCCATCGAGCCGGCGCTGCGCGAGGGCGGAGCGCAAACGGGAACGGGCCGAAAGCATCATCGCATGCGCGGCGCGCTGGTAGCGGCAGAGATCGCACTGTCGCTGACCCTGCTCGTGGGCTGCGGGCTGCTGCTGCAGACGATCAAGAGCCTGCACCACGTGACGTTGGGCTATCGCACCGATCACATCCTGGTTGCGCACCTCAGCATTCCCGGGTATCGCTTCAGGGGTCGGAATGTGACGGCCGATCTCTACGAACCGCTGCTGGAGCGGATGCAGCATCTGCATGGCGTGGAGAGTGCCGGGTTGATCAGCGAAGTGCCGCTGGGCGACACCTTCACGATCGGAGTCGGGATGACGACGAATGGCCACATCGTTACCGTAAGGTTCAAGGCGGCCAGTCCCGGGGCACGGCGCGTTTTCGGATTCCCCATGGCGGCCGGGCGCTACTTCGACGACACCGACACGCCGACGTCACAGCCGGTGGTAGTGGTCAATGAAGCCTTCGCGCGAGCCTTCTCGCCGGACAACCGCAACCCCGCAGCGATTCTGGGGCAGGAAATAATGCCCACCACCGTCAACGCAAAGGAGGGAGAGGGCGCAAGGGTCATTGGCGTGATGAAGGACGTCCGTCAGAGTGCGATCTCCCAGCCCTCTCAGCCGGAACTGGAGCTTTGCATTCCCCAGCTCACGCCAGACATCCTCTACTACAAGACCATGGCTGGGACCGCCATGGATCTGGCGGTGCGGAGCGAACAGTCGACCGCGACAGTCATTCCGGAATTGCGCTCGATTTTGAAACAGGCCAATCCGGCACTGGCGAACTCGACGATCACCACCATGGATGAGATCGTCGAGGACTCATTGGGCAGCCAGCGGCTGGCGGCGCACCTGCTCGAGACTTTTGGCGGTGCGGCTCTGCTCCTGTGCGTCGCCGGACTTTACGGTTTTCTGGCCTATGTGGTCGCGCAGCGAACGCGGGAGCTGGGGGTTCGCATCGCGCTGGGAGCAAGGCGGAAAGATGTTGTATCGCTGGTAATGCGACAGGCAGGCATCATGCTCGTGGTGGGCCTGGTTCCTGGCACTGCTCTGGCGCTGGCGTCAGGCCGGCTGATACAGAGCCTCCTCTACGGAGTCACTGCGCACGATGGGTGGGCATTAGCATCAGCGGCAATCGTGTCATTGGTAAGCGGGCTGAGCGCGGCCTGGCTACCGGCCCGAGCAGCAGCGAGTGTGGACCCAATGAAAGCCCTTCGCGCCGAGTAAATCGCCTGATCAGTGCGACATCCGGTTCGAACTCTGCGCCGGGATCGTGTACAAACGTGTCCCGGCACTCGGGCGAATCTGAGGGATCTCCCAAGTCTACAGCAGTTCTGAGGTAATCGTCGCCAATCCGGGACGCTCAGGAAGGCTCGTTCAGGAGACTCTGGACAAAAAGCGGGAATTTCGGCAGGTGGCCCACATTGTTCTTCCAGCCACGCGGGCTTGTGATCGGACGATCCAACCGGATTTCCCTCGTCGGCAGCGCCAGGACGGCACTTCGGCATCCCGAGGCCTGCGGCGTTCGTACAGCGCCTCCTCCAGTCCGCCTTTCTGGTAACAACGGGCAATATCGCGTATGGCCTGAGAGGTGAGTGGGACTAC
Source organism: uncultured Solibacteraceae bacterium (assembly GCA_964639095.1). GTDB lineage: Bacteria > Acidobacteriota > Terriglobia > Bryobacterales > Bryobacteraceae > BOG-234. The sequence continues at coordinate 5,232 of CAZXCO010000438.1, read as the reverse complement.
GTTGGCGATCTGCGATGACTGGCGCCAGTGGCCAGCGGCCGGAGACCTGGGGTCGGATTCTTCCGGTATTCTGAAAATCGTGGAAACCTTTTCCTGGGTAAAGAACTGGAAACAGGGACTGGAGTCCGGTGGCTGGTGGCACAGCTTCGAACTCCCGGACGGGAGGCACATTGAAGGTGTGTGCAGCGTCGAGGGCCTGCGCCATCGCATCGAACAATTCCCTGTTCCTCGCGACCTTCGGGGCGCCCGGGTGCTCGAGAGCGGGACGTGGGACGGGTGGTTCGCCTTCGAAATGGAACGCCGTGGCGCAGACGTTCTGGCCATCGACTGCTGGGACAATCCGCGATTTCATCAGATTCATACGGCGCTCAAATCCCGCATTGAATACCGGCAAATGGATGTCTACGAACTGACGCCCGCCACGGTCGGCCGTTTCGACATCGTGCTGTTTATGGGCGTTCTCTACCATCTGAAACACCCGCTGCTGGCGCTCGAACGGGTCTGCGCGATTACGAAGGACCTGGCCGCTGTCGATTCCTTCGTCCTTCGGGAAGAGCACCGCCCGGGCGAAAACGTCGAGAGCCGTCCGGTAATGGAGTTCTACGAAACCGAAGAGTTTGGGGGCCAGTTCGATAACTGGTGCGGACCGAGCCTTCCCTGCCTCATGGCGCTGTGCCGGACTGCCGGATTTGCGCGCGTGGAGCACCGGGCGACTCTGCCCTACGGCGCCTGCGTCGCCTGTTTCAGAAAATGGGAGCCGGCGCCCAGCTCCGGAAAGGCCGCGCCCGTCCTCCTCGATGTTTTTCATCACACAAACTTCGGTATCAACTTTCAGAGCCGCTACGACGAGTACGTGGGGGCCTGGTTCCGGGCGCCGGACGACAAAATAAGTCTCGAAACACTGCAGCCTCAGGTCGATGAGTTCGGTGTGCGCGCCGTTCATGTGTCGCAATCGAAGGAGGGAGTCTGGCAGGCACAGTTCAAGCTGCCTCCGGGCCTGCCCGCCGGCTGGCACGATGTGATCGTCCGGACGGGTGGCGCCGCTTCCAACCCAAAACGAATAGCGGTGGATATGCCGGCAACGGCATCGGCGGTCCGCATCACCGGACTATGTGACGGAACCTCCTGGAAGCCCGGCATGCTGGATTTGCGCGAAGGCAGTGTGCTGACCGTGTGGGTCGAGGGTTTGCCCTGCAACAGCGATCGCGCCAACATCCATGCTCTGCTCGGAGGAGAGCGGTTACCGGTAACGTTCGTCAGTCCGGAGAACGGGCAGGAGCCGCGGCAGGTGAACATACCAGTCCCCGGCGAGGCCCCTGCCGGTACGCTGGAAGTGGAGATTCTGGCCGGCGGCTGCCGCAGCGGGCCGGTCGAGGTGCGGATCACCCGATGATGGAAATCCGGAAGCCGCGCGTCCTTGTTTTCGTCGTTGCTTACAACGCGGAAAAGACCATACGGGAAGTCGTTCTGCGGATTCCGGTCGAACTGGGGAATCACTATGAAGTCGAGATTCTCATCATCGACGACTCGTCAGCCGATTCCACCTTCGAAAAAGGGCACGCCGTCAGCCGCGATCCTTCGCTGCCGTTTCCGGTCGTCGTTCTTTTCAACCCGCGAAACCAGGGATATGGAGGGAACCAGAAGCTCGGGTATCATTACGCGCTCGAGCGCGGTTACGATTTCGTCGCGTTGATCCACGGCGACGGCCAGTATGCGCCGGAATGCCTGCCGGCGCTGCTCGAGCCCCTGAGGCAGGGCGAGGCCGCGGCGGTCTTCGGCTCGCGCATGCTGACTCCCTCCGGAGCGCGCCGTGGCGGCATGCCGCTTTACAAGCTCGCCGGAAACAGAATTCTCACCGCCATCGAAAACAAGCTTCTGCACACGCATCTCAGCGAGTTTCATTCCGGCTACCGGGTCTATTCCACAAGGGCGCTCGCGGCGATTCCATTCGACCGCAACTCCAACGATTTCCACTTCGACACCGAAATCATCATCCAACTGGTGATTGCGGGTCTTCCCATTCGCGAATTGCCCATCCCGACCTACTATGGCGACGAGATCTGCTACGTCAACGGGCTGAAGTACGCGTTCAACGTGGTGGCCGCGGTGCTCAAGGCGCGCCTGCAGAGCGCCGGTTTATTCTACGATCGCCGCTTCGACTGCGCTCCGAAAGATACGCAACCCTACGTGCCGAAGTTCACCTACACGAGTCCTCATTCGCTCGCATTCGAACGCATTCGTCCTGGCTCGCGCGTTCTCGATATCGGCTGCGCGGGCGGCTATCTGGGCGAGTATCTGATCCGGCAGAAGCAGTGCGAAGTGGACGGCATCGATTCCTTTCCACTGACGGGCGCCAGCCTCTCCGCGTTCGTTCTCGACGACCTCAATACGGGCCTGCCGGCTCTTGAGTTCGGGCGTTACGATGCCGTGCTCATGCTCGATGTCATCGAGCATCTCTCGAAGCCAGAATGGTTCCTCGAACAGCTCCGAGACGCTCTGAGTCTGAATCCCGCGGCCGACGTTATCCTGAGCACGGCGAATGTCGGCTTTTGCGTGACCCGTTTCATGCTGCTGGCCGGGCAGTTCAACTACGGCCCGCGCGGGATTCTGGACCTCACGCATACTCGCCTTTTCACCTTCAGTTCTTTTGAGAGAGCCGTGCGGCAGGCAGGGTTCGATATTGTCGAACGGCGGGGCGTGCCCGGCCCGATGCCACTCGCGCTGGGGGACAATTTCCTCAGCCGGCTGCTCCTTCGGATCAACCAGCTTTTGATTCACGTTTCGCGCGGCTTGTTTTCCTACCAGATCTGGCTGCGCGTCCGGCCCCGGCCCTCTCTGGAGTTCCTGCTGCGAACGGCGGAAGAACAATCGAGAAAGCGCGTCGAAGCCCTCGAAGCCACAGGCGCGCGGAAGTAAGTCATCCGTCGTTGCGCCGCCTGGCGGCTCGCCGTCTCCATCCGCGATAGACAAGAAGCCCCGCAATCCAGACCGAGAAACCGGCGCTGACCGCCCTGCAGGTCCGCAGTTCCGCGCCGCCGTCGTATTCCAGGGCGATTGTGCAATCCCCCGAGCACCTGGGGTCCACCGCCATGAGCCCCAGACCATCCGGACGGATGGGTCTCGCCGATCCGTTCACGCGCGCGTGCCAGCCCGGCGCATACGTGATCTGCGCCGAGACAATCTGGCCAGGCTCAAGCCGCGCCTCGATCACGGCCTTGTCGTCGCCCTGCCAGTCCCATGTCGCGGCGGGTGCGGCGGGATCTTCGAGGGCCGCCACGTACCGCCGGATCTCAGCCGTATCGAGGCCGTTGACGGGAGCGTGATGCACCAGCGCCTCCGGGCGCAACACGTGGGCCAGCGAATACGGCCGGTCGGAAACGCGATAAATCGTCGTGTCGCGCTCGCGCCAGAGCACCGGCAGCACACCGTCGAATTTGCGCGGATTGACGAAGGGTTTCCAGTATTCGGGGCTTTGCGGACCCGGGACCACGACGGCCTGCGCTCCGAACGCCTTCAGCCAGAGAATGGACACCGCCGCGTCGTCTTTACCCGCGTTCTGGCCGGTGTCGACGATGTACGTGGCAAGATGCTCGCTCCAGTCAGGCGTCGTCGTATACGGCTCCGCACCCACCTGGGGGATGTTGGCGAAGGCGTCTGCCCAGAGAAAGACCGATCCCGGCAACATCACGCGGCGGCCCGGCAGGTTTTTCGCGATCCAGGCGGAGGCGCGATATTCGATGCTCTGCGCGGTATCGACAGGCCGCAGCAACGGTTTGGCATAGCGCCGGCAGTGAATCACCTGACGGGCCGCCAGCACCAGCAGCACAAAAACGAGGAGAGCACGCCCGCTCGCGGGAATCCGCCCGATCAGCAGGCGCAGCAGAAAAACCACGATCCAGACGATGGCGAGATCCGCCTCGATTTTGTAGCGAACCGGCTGAGGCACGAAATGCAGACCGGCGTAGCGGTCGAGCAGAGGGATCAGCACCATGAGGCAGCCAAATAGCAGCAGCCACCGGAAGGCCCAGCTCCCGGCGAACCGCCTGCCGACCGCCCACATGATGACACACACGAGCAACGCGACTGCGAATGCGGCGAGCGCCGGACCCGTCCGTGAGGCCTCGTTGCTGAGGATGGAATTCGAATGGATCGTCAGCAGGAGCGACGGCGGCAGCCAAGCGCAGACGGCTATCCATGCGCCCACTCCAATCACGGCCGACCTGGTGAAGTGCGCCAGCCGGGGACGCCGTTCGATCGTCAGCGGCACTGTGAGAGCCACAAGCCCCGCGAGCACCAGTCCGAACATGTTCGCGAGCATCATCCCCGCCAACGCCAGGCCCGCGGCCACAGCATCAAACCAGGCGGCGCGCGTCAGCGCACGGTAGAGAAACCATACGGCGACTGGCAGAAGCGTGATGGCCATGACGTGCGGCAGGTCGTCCCACTCGAACATCAGGAACAGCCGCCGCGGGTCGAGAACGGATGCGGCGCGAAAAGTCGTATCGGGAGCGAGCAGCGTTATGGGCGAGAGCAGCGAACAGGCCAGAGCGGCCGCAAAGCTGTACCCGGCGCTGCCCGAAAGCTTCCAGGCCGCGAGATACAGAAACAGCGGGGTGAGGCAGTAGACCAATCCAGTCAGTTGGTTGAACGCAAGCGCATAAGAGGAATGCGTGAGGTGCGCTATAGCGGCAGTAAGGACCGGAGTGAGAGGCGCATACGTATATTCGAGAGGCACGCCGTTCCCCCACCATCGCCACCACGAAGGCGACCAGAAATGGAATCCGCCGAGCCGGGCCAGCGCCATCCACTCGCCGTGCATGGAGTTGAAATGCCCGGTGGACTCGGTGAGGAAGGCTTCACGGCAGATATAAATGCCGGCCCAGGCGAGGATCCCCAGGTAAACCCAGGGGAGAATGCGTATCTGGCCGCGCGGGGCGCGTGCAGGAGCGTTCATCAGCGGTCAGTCTGCCGTTCCAGAACATCGTAATACTCTTCGTACGTTTTCTCGGCCAACGGGTCGCCGACTGGTGTAGAATCTCCCCAATGCATCGGGCGCTTCTTCCGGCAGTCTGCCTGGGCGCGTGGCTCGCGGTATCCGGGCCGGCACAGATTCCCGCCACCATCACGCCCCGGCCGGCGCACCCCGCGGTTCCCGGTGGCGATCCCCGCGCGGTGCTGCGCGCCGACTCCTCGCTGGTCATCATCCCGACGTGGGTCACAACCGACAAAGGC
>CAZXCO010000437.1:0-9338 GCA_964639095.1 uncultured Solibacteraceae bacterium | reverse complement strand
GCGATCATCTCCGGAGTTGTGCCGACGAGCCGGAAACGCAGTTTGCAATTCTCCAGCACCTGCTTGATCTCAGCGGCGCTGAACGCGGGACCGAAGCAATAGCCTCCGCCATCGACGCGGGCCGTCTCGCCCAGAAGCTCGTTCCAGACGCTGAGCGCGGCCCCGAGCGCGGTGCCGGCATTGCCCGCCGCCGGTTGCGTGAACACACCCTGGAAGCGTCCGGATCTTTCGAGCGCAGAAACGAGAAGGGCATTCCAGGCCACGCCGCCTCCGAGGCAGACGTTCTCTGCGTCGCCGGCGATCCGCAGCACATATTCCTCGAGCGTCTTCTGCATGCTCGACGCGATATCGGCCCGCTGTTCCGGCTCGAGACCTTTGCGCTGGTCGATGCCGAGCTGCTCGAAGAACTGCGCGCCGAAGCCGCCGCGGCCGTTCTGGCCCGATTCGAAGTACGAACGGTCGATAGCGTGGTTGTGCGCGACCTTGCGGAAGAGGTCGAGATATCGCGGCTCCCCGGTAGCCGAAAGCCACTGAACGCGGTGCTCGTCGGCGCGGGACTGAAACCCGAGAAGTTCCGTCACGCGCCCGTAAAGTTCGCCGATGGAATCGGGATAGAGGATTTCGTCTTCGAGAACAAGCCGATTCCCTTCCCCGCGCCATTTGCCGCCGCAGCGGAGGTCGCCATCGCGATCGAGGGTGATGACCACAGCGCGCTGAAACGGCGAAGGCAGATAGGCCGCAGCCGCATGCGCGGCGTGGTGATCGATCGAGACGATGCGCGCCTTCGGAAAATCGCGGAGGGCGATCGGCAGGGCCGAACCCGGCGGCAGCGGACGGGCGAGCGCGACATAGTCGACATCCTCGCGCGCGATTCCCGCAATGCGGAGGCACGTGGCGACGGCGTTTTCGGGCAAGCGGCCGGGCTGCGGGCGGCGCGTGAGTTTGGCTTCTTCGATGGCCGCAGCGATGGCGCCGTTCTGAATCAGAGCGGCGGCCGAGTCGCCGAGGACTCCACCGATTCCGAGAATATTCATTGAGGTCGGACTCCGGATTGAAATGACGGCCGCCGGCTGAAAGGATGCAGTGTGGCGGCCACTAGCTGGTCTTCCCGCGCTTTTCGATTTTGGCCCAGGTATCTTTCAAAGCCACGGTCCGGTTGAATACGGGCCTGCCGGGAGATGTGTCGGGATCCACGCAGAAGTAACCCAGCCGTTCGAACTGGTAGCGCTCCAGGAGAGCGGCGTCGCCGAGCGCCGGCTCCAGTTTGCACGCGGTCAGAATCTCGAGCGACGCCGGATTGAGATTGGCGGTGAAGTCGCTTCCCTCGTTCGGGTCCTCCGTCGTGAAGAGCGTGTCATAAAGACGGACCTCGGCGTCGATCGCATCCGCGGCCGAGACCCAGTGAATGGTCGATTTCACCTTCCGGCCGTCGGGCGCGTTGCCGCCGCGCGTCGCTGGATCGTACGTGCAGTGAATTTCGGTAATTTCCCCGGCGGCATTTTTTTCGACGCCCGTGCAGGTAATGAAATAGCCGTAACGCAACCGCACTTCGCGGCCCGGCGAGAGCCGGTAATACTGCTTCGGCGGATCTTCCCGAAAGTCCTCCTGCTCGATGTAAAGCACGCGGGAGAAAGGAACCTTGCGTGTGCCCGCGGCGGCATCTTCGGGGTTGTTGATCGCCTCCATCGCCTCGGTCTGGTTCTCCGGGTAATTGTCGATCACGACGCGCAGAGGACGCAGGACCGCCATGCGCCGCAGGGCCCGGCGGTTCAAATCTTCGCGGACGTGATGCTCCAGCAGACGCAGCTCGATGATCCCGTTGGTTTTCGACACACCGAGCGAATTGCAGAAACTGCGGATCGCCTCCGGCGTGTAGCCGCGGCGGCGAATGCCCGAAATCGTCGGCATGCGCGGATCGTCCCAGCCGCGCACATAACCCTCCTCGACGAGCTGCCGCAGCTTCCTCTTGCTCATCAGCGTATGCGTGATGTTCAGGCGGTCGAACTCGATCTGCTGCGGGTGGTGGATGCCGAGCTGCTCGATGTACCAGTCGTAGAGCGGGCGGTGGTCTTCAAACTCGAGCGTGCAGATGGAGTGCGTGATGCCCTCGATCGAGTCGGACTGGCCGTGCGCGAAGTCATACATCGGGTAAATGGACCACTCATCCCCGGTGCGGTGATGGTGCGCATGGAGGATGCGGTACATCACCGGATCGCGCAGGTTCAGGTTGGGCGACGCCATGTCGATCTTCGCGCGCAGCGTGCGGGAGCCGTCGGGAAATTCGCCCTTGCGCATGCGTTCCAGCAGATCGAGATTTTCCTCGACCGGGCGATTGCGCCACGGGCTCTCTTTGCCGGGCTCCGTGAGTGTGCCGCGATACTCGCGGATCTGGTCGGCGGAAAGATCGCACACGTAGGCCTTGCCGTCACGCACCAGCTTCTGGGCCCATTCGTAGAGCTGTCCGAAGTAGTCGGAGGCGTAAAAGAGGCGATCTTCCCAGTCGAATCCGAGCCAGCGGACGTTGTCCAGAATGGAGTCAACGTATTCCTGCTCTTCCTTCTCGGGATTGGTGTCGTCGAAGCGCAGATTGGTCTTGCCGCCGAACTCTGCGGCAAGGCCGAAGTTCAGACAGATGGACTTGGCGTGCCCGATGTGCAGATACCCGTTCGGCTCCGGAGGGAAGCGCGTCTGGACGCGTCCGCCGTATTTGTTGGTCTTCAGATCTTCCAGAACGATTTCGCGCACGAAGTTCGTACGCGCGGCGACCTCGGGGGCGCTGGCTTCGGAGGGAGGCGGGTTCATGGTTTGCTTTTGTTTCGGCTTACCTCTAGTTTGGCTTATTTCAGTGTGCCTGATTCCAGTTTGCCTTATTTCAACTTTTGAATGGCCTGGCGGATGCGCTTCAGGCAGGCTTCGCGGCCCAGAACCTCGAGAGTTCCGAAGAGCGGCGGAGCGGTTTTGCGCCCGCAGACGGCGACCCGGATGGGCTCGAACATCTGGCCGGCCTTGATGCCCAGCGACCCGGCGGCGGCGCGGAGCGACGCTTCGAGGCCGTCATGCGTGAAATCGGCGGTGGAGAGGGTTTCGCACGCCTGCTCGAGGACGCGCAGCGCCAGCGCGGCGTCCCCCTTCTTCGGAATCAGCTCGGCGGTATCGTAGGGCGGCAGTTCCTCAACGAAGAAGAAATCGGCAACCGTCAGGACATCGCGCAGCAGGCGGATGCGTTCCTGAATCAGCGGCGTAATCTGCGGAAGTTTTTCGGCGCTGTAGCCCGCCGCTTCGACGAACGGCCGAAGGCTCTCCGTCAGTTCGTTCGCGGGCATGGTGCGGATGTGCTCGGAGTTGAGCCATACGGCCTTCGGATCGAACGGGTCTTCTTCGGTGAAGTTCACGACCGCATTGCTGCGGTTGACGCCTTCGAAGGAGAACGCCTGAACGAGCTCCTCCCGGGTCATGAGCTCGCGATCGTTTTTGGGCGACCAGCCGAGCAGGCACAGAAAATTGATGTAAGCCTGGGGCAGAAAGCCGCCATCGCGATAGGTCGTGACCGATACGACCGGGCCGTGCCGCCGTTTGGAGAGCTTGCTTCCGTCGGGCGCCACGAGAAGGGGCAGATGGGCAAACTCGGGCATGGGAAGCCCGGCGGCGCGGAAGATCAGGATGTGTTTGAACGTATTGGTGAGATGATCCTGCCCGCGCACAATGTGCGTGATCCGGAGATCCACGTCGTCGGCGCAGGAGGCGAGATGGTAAGTCGGGGCGCCGCTGCTGCGCAGCAGGGCGAAGTCCTCGATATCGTCGGCCAGTTTGGATTGCGGCCCGTAAACGTGGTCGTGGAAAGTGACGGCCTCGCCCGTCCCTCGCGGAACGAGGAAACGCACAACGAAAGGCTCGCCCGCGGCAGCGCGGCGGTCGCTCTCCTGGCTGGAAATCTCGCGCTGGCCGGGATTGAAGAGCCACGACGCCCCGGCGTGCGCCTTCTCGGTCTCTCCAGAATTGAGCGGCGTAAAGTCGCGATAGGCCTGGCCGCTCGCGAGAAGATCGTCGGCAAGCTTTTTGTGCAGGCCGAGGCGCTCCGACTGGTGATATTCTTCGTCCCAGTCGAGGCCGAGCCATTTCAGTCCGTCGAAGATGGAACGGAGAGACTCGCCGGTGTTGCGCTCGATATCGGTGTCGTCGATGCGCAGGATCATCGTGCCCTTGTTATGGCGGGCGTAAAGCCAGTTGAAAATGAAAGTTCGCGCGCTGCCGATGTGCAGATAGCCCGTCGGCGAGGGGGCGAATCGGACTCGGATCATGAAATTCGAGTATAGCGGCGAGGCCTGAAGAAACAGAGCGAAGCAACGCGTGGGGCCCGCGGCCTGGCGGAACGATCCCGCTAGCGAAAAGACCCGGCCGGAGCCGGCACGGTGGCTTTCTTGTCCGCCGAGATGCCTTCGTCCTTCCGGTAGCCGGAGAACGTCAGCTCCTCATTGATCGCCTTCGAATGCAGGAGGAGAACATGGGCCATGCCGTTAATCGTAATCCGCCGCGGCAGCCAGAGATCGTTCTCCACGCGCGTTTGTTCGACCGTGAACTCGGCTCCCTGCGCAATTCGCGCCAGAATCCATCCGATGCTGATGATATCGGTGACGTGCGCTTCCGCTCGCGCCCACTGCACCTCTTCCTTGTCGATCCAGAGCTTGCCGTGGATGTGCGCGAGCATCGAAGCCCGCATCGTCGTGGGCACAAAACCGGAGCGGGGCTGCAATCCGATCACCCAGGCTGGCCTGCCATCGATCGAATCTTCGCCCAGCACCCTGAAATCATACGCATTGGGAACGTCCTTCAGAAAAGCGCGATCGTTCTCGTATTTGCGAATGCGCGCCTCACGCTCCGCGGGGGTCTCTTTCTCACGCTGACGCATGGTGCGCTCGAATTTGCGATCTTCCTTGCGCTGCTCGGCCGGCGTGAGAGGTTTTCCATCCTTGCGGATCAGCCGCTCGTAAGGGGTTCCCCAGAGCGGAACCACTTCGGCGACGTCGACCTGCTTGCCTCCATCGGCGCGGGTCGTGTCCGTCTGGGTATAGGTCCAGTCCGCGCGGGCAGCATTCCAGTCCCGTTCATAGTTTTGAATGGACCGCGCTACCAGTGCTTTGGGGTCGACCTGCCCCCAGGCAGCTACGCTCAGTGCGATGCCGCCAGCGAGTGCAAACAGCGTGGAGCGTCCCATCGGCGTCCTCAGAGGCATGCGGATTGCCAGGGCATGACTCTTTACGTCGATTTTCGCACGATTCGGGGACGGTGGAAACGCGCCGGGAAGATGGAATCTACGACGTGAGCTTCGCGAAACGGGAGCCGGTGCGGCGGATCGTTTCGTTACGCTCCGGTCCGGTGGAAATGCAACCCACCTCCACACCCGACTGCCGCTCGAGAAACAGGAGGTAGTCCCTGGCCGCCGGAGGCAGCGCTGTCCACTCGGAGATTCCTTTGGTCGATGTCTTCCAGCCCGGCAGCCGCTCGAAAACCGGCTCGGCTCTCGCCAGTTCGCGCCACGTCCCGGGGACTTCGCAGGTCTGCGTGCCGTCGATCCTGTAGGCCACACAAACAGGGATTTCGTCCAGTTCGTCCAGCACGTCCAGCTTCGTGACCACCATACTGTCAAATCCGTTGATCGCGGCGGTGTAGCGGATCAGCGGCACGTCGAACCAGCCACAGCGCCTCGGGCGGCCGGTCACCGAGCCGAATTCGTGGCCGCGGTTCCGGATGAGGTCGCCCACAGCGTCGAGCGCTTCCGAAGTGAACGGTCCTCCGCCGACACGCGTGGTGTAGGCCTTCGAAATGCCGATCACCCCGGTGATCTTCGTCGGCGGCACGCCTGTCCCCGTGCACGCGCCGCCCGCCGATGCGCTGGAGGACGTCACGAACGGGAACGTGCCATGGTCGAGGTCGAGCATGGTGCCCTGGGCGCCTTCGAACAACAGGTTCCTGCCGGACGCCATCGCTTCCGAAAGCAGCCGCGCAGTATCGCAGACCATCGGCCGGATCCGCTCGGCAGCCTCCACATAGCGGTCCACAATCTCTTTCACATCCACGGTTTCGTCAACGCCGAACGCGCGGGCGCGGGTCAGATGATCGCGCATGAGGCTCGCCATGGCTTCGGCTGCGTATTCGCGGTCGATCAGATCGGCCATGCGGATGCCCCGTCGCCCCGCTTTGTCTTCGTAGCACGGGCCGATTCCCTTGAGCGTGGTGCCGATTGCGGTGCGGCCAGGCGTCAACTCGGAGATCTTCTCCACCACGCGGTGCGTGGAGAGCAACACCTGTGCGCGATTGCTCACACGCAGCTGCCGCATGACGTCGATCCCGCCGGCTTCCAGTTGCGCTACTTCTTCGAGCAAGGCCAGCGGGTCGACTACGAGGCCGTTGCCGATCACGGCCACCTTCCCCGGGTGCAGGATGCCACTCGGAACCAGGCGCAGCACGAATTTGCGATCGCCGATCAGGATCGTATGGCCGGCATTGTTGCCCCCCTGATAGCGGACGATATAGTCGAACCGGTCGGCAAGCAGGTCCACAAGCTTGCCTTTGCCTTCGTCGCCCCATTGCGCGCCGAGAATGATAATATTGCTCATTTTTCTGAGTCGATTTCCTGAGTCGAGGGCCGTCTGGTGCTGAGATCGAGGCCGCGTGGCAGCCAAACGGGCTATTGTAACGCACTGTGTTACGCTGGCCTCTTATGCAGCTTTCAGGCGTATTTCTGCAGCTCGGCGAGGAGCGACTGCCACTCCTGTTGCGCGGCATTTCCATCGGAAAACTGAAGACATATCAGCTCTACGAGCGGTTCAAGACTCGCACGCACCTGGCCAAAGTCAACACCGAGAGTCTTCGCAAGGCGAGCTCGCGCTTCTGGACGCGCCTGAACGAGCGGGATGAGGAATTCGCGACCGATCTCTCCCAGGCCGTCCTGATCTCCCACATGGATATGATCGCGGCCGTGCTCAACTATCTCGGCGTACCCAACGAAGACGGGTTCTTCGCCAAGGATCTCGATGCGAAACAGTACCTCACGGAGGGCTGGCAGATCCGCGCATACGAGCGGTTCAAAGACGAATATCCCGAGGCTCTGCTCCTTTTCTACATCAATCATCTCGACTGGGAACTGGGAACGGCGCAGCAGGCCTGGCTGCCTGCGGCGTAATGCAGGACCTCGTCGACAGCGCCCTCGCGCGCATCGAAAACGCCGCCACGGCGGAAGAGCTCGAAGCCGTCCGCGTTGAAGTGCTCGGACGCAAAGGCGTCCTGACGCAGCTCAGCCGGGATATGGGTAAGCTCCCTCCCGCAGAACGCGCCAACCGTGGAAAATTCATCAACGCCTCGAAGGAAACGCTCGAAAAGGCCTGGGAGCGGCGCAAAGCCGCATTCGACCGCGACGCTCTGGCCAGACGGCTGGATTCGGAATGGCTCGACCTCACGGTCCCGGCCTCCGGCGTCAAAACAGGCAGCCTGCACCCCATCACGCAAATTCAGTGGGAGATCGAAGATCTCTTCCGCTCCCTCGGCTTCAGCGTGCTCGACGGCCCCGAAGTCGAAACCGAGTACCACAATTTCGACGCTCTGAATATTCCGCCCGATCATCCGGCCCGCGACATGCAGGACACGTTCTGGCTCGAAGGCGGCCGCCTGCTTCGGACCCACACATCGCCCGTGCAGGTGCGGGGCATGGAAAGACTCGGGCCGCCGCTGCGCATGATCGCGCCCGGCCGCGTCTTCCGCAATGAGAGCGTGGACGCCTCGCACGAGCACACCTTCTATCAGCTCGAAGGCATGATGATCGACCGCGACGTATCGGTCGGCAACCTGATCTACTTCATGAAGACGCTGCTGACGGCGATCTTCCGGCGCGACGTCACGGTGCGCCTGCGCCCGGGATATTTTCCCTTCGTCGAGCCCGGCTTCGAGCTGGATATCCGCTGCCTGATCTGCGGAGGCGGCGGCTGCCCGGTGTGCAAACAGAGCGGCTGGGTGGAACTGCTGCCGTGCGGGCTGGTCAATCCCCACGTGCTCCGGACGAGCGGTATCGATCCGAAGGAGTGGAATGGCTTTGCATTCGGGCTGGGCCTCACGCGCCTGGCGATGATGCGCTACGCGATCGACGATATCCGGTGGCTGCAGAGCGGCGACCTCCGGTTCCTGGGCCAGTTCTGATGAAATTCTCCTATAGCTGGATTCGCTCGCTCGTCGATGGCCTCGATCTCCCCGCCGAAGCCCTTGAGCGTCTGATCACGATGAAGACGGCCGAGTGCGAAGGCGTCGAAACGGCCGGCGCGCTCCTTGCGGAGGCCGCAGCCGCGACGGTCGAAACAGTGGAGCCGATCCCCAATTCCCACAACGTAAAGGCGGTCGTCGGCGCCGGGCGCTACGGCCGGAAGACGGTCGTTTGCGGGGCTCCGAACTGCCGCGTGGGCATCCGGACCATCTGGGTTCCGCTCGGTGTCAAAACCGTTTCGGGCGTCGAGAGCGACGGCATGCTCGCCAGCGGCGCCGAACTGGGCATCAATCGCGACAATGCGGGCATTCTCGATCTGCGCGGCGCCCAGGACGTGCCGCTGCCCGACAGTGTCATCGAGATCGACAACAAGAGCATCACCCATCGCCCGGATCTCTGGGGCCACCACGGAATGGCGCGTGAAGTTGCGGCCATCACCGGCAAAACCCTGCGCGATCCTGTGTGGCTCGGGGCCTTGCCCCCCGCCGGCGGAAGCCCCGTCCGGATCGAGATCGAAGACCTGAAGCTCTGCCCGCGCTACAGCGCCCTGGTTTTCGAGAACGTGACGGTGCAGCCGTCGCCGCTTTGGCTCCAGGCGCGGTTAACGGCCGCCGGGCTCAACCCGATCAACAATATCGTCGATCTGACGAACTTCATCATGCTGGAGCTGGCGCAGCCCATGCATGCGTTCGATCGCGCGAAGCTGGCGGGCGATACGATCCACGCGCGCCGGGCGCGCGACGGCGAGCGCATCGTTGCACTGAACGACGAGGAGTACGCGCTGGCGCCTTCCAATCTCGTGATCGCCGACACCGCCGGCCCGATTGCGATTGCGGGCGTCATCGGCGGGCGGGACAGTGCGATCTCCGCCGGCGCCACTTCGATCGTGCTCGAAAGCGCCAACTTCAACGCCTCGAGCGTCCGAAAAACCTCAGCCGCGCTTAAGCTACGGACCGACGCCTCCATGCGCTTCGAAAAAGCGCAGGACCCGCACAACACGGTCCGCGCACTGGCGCGCGCCGTCGACCTGCTGCCCCTGCTCTCGCCCGGCATTCGTCTCGTGGGCGGTCTGGCTGACCTGTCGGCGCCG
>CAZXCO010000436.1:0-2052 GCA_964639095.1 uncultured Solibacteraceae bacterium | reverse complement strand
AGGGGCGAATTTGCCCGCCATGCGGCGCGAGAGGAGCCGCGCGGGATGGTTTTAACAACTTCCTCTCATGAATATCAATCAAGGAGAATGAAATGTCAGCAGCAGCAAAAGTCGAAAGACAAAAATCGCCAGCCGGCAAAGAGGCATCGGCATTGGTTCCGTTTCACTCTTTCTTCGATCCGGCATTTTCCATCAACCGGTTCTTCGGACCGAGTCCCTTATTCCCGACGTCATCGCCCCTGATGCAGGAGTTCGCCGAGATCGATCGCTTCCTGCGCGGTACTGGCGAGCCGATGGAGACCTGGGCGCCCACAATCGATATCGAACACTGCAACGGCAACCTGGTCGTCACCGCCGAACTGCCCGGCCTGAAGAAGGAAGAGGTGAAGGTCGAAGTGGGCGAGAAGGCCCTGATTATTGAGGGCGAGCGTTCACGCGAGCACAAGACCGATCATGAAGGCTATCACCGCTACGAGAGACGTTACGGCAAGTTCTATCGGAGCATTCCTCTCCCGGAGGGCGCGAAGACAGACGAGGCCAGGGCCGAAATCAATGACGGCGTGCTGAAGGTGACGATTCCCGCCCCGGAGGAAAAGAAAGCCGTTCGCCAGGTTGAGGTGAAGCAGGCCGCATAATCGCCGTTCCATCAGCCAGCTCCGGAACTCACGCGGCGCTACACACAACGCGGCGCCGTCTGCCTGTCAGAGGCGGCAGGCGCCCGGATCGCACCGCGTGAAGTAGTCCTTTTCCTCAACCGACTCACCGACGCCGAGTTCAAGCACCTGTCCGGAACCCGACCCATAGCGGAACACGGTGATCCCTTTGCAGCCAAGTTCATGCGCCAGCCGGTATACGTGGCGAACGTCCTGGGGAGAAACATTTGCTGGAAGGTTGACGGTCTTCGAAACCGCATTGTCAACGTGCTTCTGAAAGGCGGCCTGAATCTGCAGGTGCTGCTGGGGCGGGATTTCGAGAGCGGTCACGAACAGCTTCTGAGGGTCACTGGATTCCAGGCGGCCAGACACCGCAACCGCATTCAAAGTGCTCTTCGCATCCGGACCCAGCCGCTCAGAGTGGCGAAGGAGAAGAGGATTGAACTCGATCTGCGTTTGTCCGCCGAGCACATGCCTCCGGTAAGCCAGCCCGAATACCGGCTCGATTCCGGAGCTGGTCCCGGCAATGATACTGATCGTTCCCGTCGGCGCGATCGAGGTTTGCGTCGCATTGCGAATCGCGATCCCCCTGCTCGCATAGAGACTGCCTTTCCAGTTTGGAAAGACGCCGCGCTCGTCGGCGAGCCGCATCGAGGCCCTCCGCGCTTCGCGTGCGATGAATTTCATGAGCTCGTCTGCCAAAGCCACGGCTCTCTCGCTCGCGTATGACACACCGAGCAGGATGCAAAGCTCCGCGAATCCCATGACGCCCAGCCCGATTTTCCGGTTCGCCAGCGTCGCGCGCGCGGATTCTTCGAACGGGAACTTGTTCACCGAGATCACATCATCGAGAAAACGTACAGCGTCAGAAACCTGCTCGCGCAGTCTGTCCCAGTGCACGCCGACCGTATCGCCGGTTTCAGCAGTGAAGTGGCTGAGGTTAATTGAGCCGAGATTGCAGGCCTCGTACGGGAACAAAGGCACTTCGCCGCACGGGTTGGTAGCCTCCATTTCCCCGCATGCAGGAACCGGGTTGGCCCGCGCGATATGGTCGGAAAAGATCAGGCCGGGATCGCCTGTGGACCACGCGGCCTCGCAGATCTCGTCAAACAGGCGCCGGGCACAAATCGTGCGCACCTGGTGCCCATCCATCGGATGCCGGAGTACCCACTCGGTCCCGGAGTGCACGGCCTCCATAAACTGGTCCGGCGCGCTGACCGAGATGTTGAAATTGCGAAGGCCGCTGCTATCCTTTTTGGCATTTACGAATTCTTCGATGTCGGGATGATCGGCGCGGAGGACGCCCATATTGGCTCCGCGCCGGCGCCCGCCCAGCTTGATGTTTTCTGTAGCGGCGTCGTAGATTTTCATGAACGAGACCGGCCCCGACGACACGCCG
>CAZXCO010000435.1:0-6459 GCA_964639095.1 uncultured Solibacteraceae bacterium | reverse complement strand
CCGTGCGCGTGCCCCATCGGACCGCCATTGCGGGTGTCGAGGAGGCGCGGCCTCCGGCGACGATACGTGACGCAATTACATCGAACTGAGAAAGCCCCATGAAGATCACGAGCGACTCCGCCGTTACGACTTTAGACCAGTCGATCTTTTCGACGTCGTGGCCCGTGATGAAGGTGACGACCGAAGTATGGTCGCGATGCGTCAGAGGAACGCCGGTGTATGCGGCGATGCCAAGAGGCGACGTGACCCCGGGCACGACTTCGAACGGCACGCCGGCGTCAGCCAGCGCTTCGGCCTCCTCGCCGCCGCGGCCGAAGAGGAACGGGTCGCCTCCCTTGAGACGCACGACGTTCAGGCCGCGCCTGCCGCGCTCGACGAGCAGAGCGCAGATTGCTTCCTGAGACAGGGCATGGTCCGATTTCTTTTTTCCGACGTAGATGCGCTCGGCGGATGCGGGCGCGAGATCGAGCAGTTCGGAATTGGCGAGGTGATCGTAAAGGATGCAGTCGGCTTGTTCGAGAATGCGACTGCCTTTGACGGTGATCAGCTCCGGGTCGCCGGGGCCCGCTCCGACGAGATAGACTTTTGCCGGCTGGAGGTGCGGATGACTCATCCCTTCCGCGGTCACACGTTTCCGTCCGGGCTCGGCGCCGTTTCGTAAACGACATCGAGAATCGTCTGGGCGCCGCGCTTCAGGAGAACCTGAGCCACGTTGCGGCCCAGCTCCGCCGGCCGCGTGCATTCTCCCGTCGCCGTATACCGGATCATCGTGCTTCCGTCGGGAGCGAAAACCGCGCCCGTGAGGAAGAGTTCCGTGTTATCGAGCGTGCCGAACGCACCGATTGGCACCTGGCAACCGCCGCCGAGTTCCTGCAGCATGGCGCGCTCGGCGGTTACCGGGAGCCGCGTCCACGGATCGTCCAGCGGGGCGCAGGCTTCGTAACCGGCGCCGGACTCGAGGGTTTCGATGGCGAGCGCGCCCTGACCCACTGCGGGAAGCATGATGTCGGGCCGGAATGTTTCGCTGATGATCTCGCGCCAGCCGAGGCGCTGCAGGCCCGCGGCTGCAAGCACGATGGCGTCGAATTCGCCCCGCTCGACTTTATTGATGCGCGTATCGACGTTGCCCCGGATCGAACGAACGTTGAGATCGGGGCGCAGGATCTTCAGTTGCGCGATGCGCCGCAGAGAACTGGTGCCGACAACGGCTCCCATCTTCAGATTTCTCAGGCGGCCGCCGACGATCGCGTCGTAGGGTTCGGCGCGCTGCGGGATAGCCGCGACGGTGAGGTCCTTCGGCAGTTCCGTGGGCAGGTCCTTCATGCTGTGGACGGCGAGATCGATGCGCCGGTCGAGCAGCGCCTCTTCGATCTCCCGCGTGAAAAGCCCCTTGCCTCCGACTCGTGCCAGCGGGACGTCCTGAATCTTGTCGCCTTTGGTTTTGATGATCTCGATCCGGCATTCGGCGCCGCGCGCTTCGAGGCGATCTTTGACGTAGTGCGCTTGCCAGAGCGCCAGTTGCGAGCCTCGGGACCCGATCACCAACATAAATCCCAGTGTATCCACCCAGCGATGGCCAGGCAGCTTGTCTACAGATGGAAGACCTTGCGGACCGCTTCGATGATCTGCCCGCCGTCCGGCTGCCCCGCGTTGCGGCGCAGCGCGGAGATCGGCCCGTGCGCGATTTTGTTGATAATCGATTTCGTCATGGCTTCAATCTGCGCGGCGACCTGCGCCCGCTGCTCGGGCGTGAGATCCGGCATTCTTCGCAGCGCTCTGGTCACTTCGGCCATCCGGATGCTTTCGAGCTGCTCCTGCAGGCTGATGATGGTGGGCGTGACCTCTTCAATCTTGAAGCGGTCCAGCATGCGCTCGACTTCATCGACCACGATCGCTTCGGCCTGTTCGGCCTGCTTTGAGCGCTCCCGGATGTTGGCGTTCACCACGCCTTCGAGATCGTCCACATCGTAGAGAAACACGCCTTCCAGGTCGTTGACCGCGGGATCGATGTTGCGGGGCACCGCGATATCGATCAGGAACATCGGTTTGTTCTTGCGGGCGGCGATGGCGCGCTGCATATCTTCGCGGTTCAGGATGTAATGCGGCGCGGCGCTGGAGGCGATCACGATGTCGACATCGTGCAGCATCGAGGCAAACTGCGTGTACCGGATGGCCTGGCCCTGGAAAATCGCGGCCAGTTCCTCGGCGCGCTCCCAGGTCCGGTTGGTGACGAGGATGCGTTTTGCGCCGGAGCGATGGAGGTGCCTTGCGGCGAGTTCTCCCATCTTGCCCGAACCTACAATCATCACGGAGTGGCCGTTGAGAGATCCGAAAATATTCCTTGCCAGTTCGACCGCCGCGTAGCTGACCGAGACCGCCATCTCCCCGATTCCGGTTTCCGTGCGGACGCGCTTGGCGACGCTGAACGCCCGCGTCACGACCTGCTCCAGAAGCCCGCCCACGGCTCCCTCGGTTTTGGCCATCGCAAATGCGCTCTTGAGCTGACCGAGGATCTGCGGCTCGCCCACCACCATCGAATCGAGGCTGGCCGCTACGCGAAACAGGTGCTGGATCGCTTCCTTTGCTTCGAGCCGGTAGAGATGACCTTCGAACGCCTCGGCCGAGCCTTTCCAGTCCTTCAGTAAATGATTGACGATGCGGAAAGGTTCCTGGTCATCGGGCACAGTGAGCGCGATTTCGACCCGGTTGCAGGTCGAGAGAATCATCGCTTCCGACGCGCCGAGATTCTGGAGGTCGCGCAGAGCTTCGGGCAGTGCGCTTTCCGCGATAGCCACTTTTTCCCGCAAATGTACGGGCGCCGTTTTGTGGCTGATTCCTGTGAGCAGCAGCTTCATTGGACGAGGCGGCTCTCCAGTCGAAAGTGCGCAATCCATGTGGCTGCCGAACAGAACAGCGCGACGATGGCGAGAATCGCGGCCTTGCGGCCCCGCCATCCTGCGCTGACACGGAAGAAGATCAGGGCCAGATAGATCCCCCAGGTGATAAACGACGTGGAGATCAGGCCATTGTCGATCCAACTGGTTCCGTAGGAAATGTAGGCCCACACGACGATGATGACGATGCTGACCGTGATGAAGGCGAAGCCCGCGCCCAGAGAGCGTGAGATCAGCTCATCCAGCATGCCGAGCGGCGGGAAGAGGCGGAAGAAGGGCCGCGTCTGTTTGCGCTTGAGCTGGCGTTCCTGCATCAGGTACGCCACTGCCGCGATGGCTGTAAAAAGCAGGGCCGCGTACCCCAGAAGCGCCAGCACGATATGCACAGTGAGCCACGTGCTTCGAAGCGCTTCGCTCGACCAGCGCGACACCGGATTGTTGAGTCCCGCCACCAGCGTCATAACGAAGACCAGCGGAAAGACGAAGACGCTCAGGCTTTCGGCCTTGTATCGCCAGTAGATGGCGAGAAAGGCGAGCGTAATCAACCAGGCGCAGAGGGACATCGTTTCGAAAAAGTCGTTGGCCGGAAAGTGGTTCTGCGCCAGCCCCTGCTCGACGATCGAAACCATCTGGAAGATCGCGCCCAGCCCGAAGGCGTTGAGTGCAATACGGAACAGACTCTCGCGCCGGCGCAGGACTGTAATGATGGCATCCAGGAGGCCAAGCGAATAGAGTCCCGCGGCGACACGAAGCCAGAGAAGACTGGATTCGCCCATGGATCGGTTTCCACTTCAGTATAGACGCGGACGTGGGGAGAGAACTTCCCTTGCATGCCTTCTGTAAGAATGGAACGGTGGGAGCACCGGCACGGCCGGACTGAGGGATGACGAGTTTTTTCGTACAGAATTTTGGCTGTCGCGCGACGCAGGCCGATGGCGCGGCGCTCGAAACGCAGCTTGCCGGCCGCGGCCTCGCCGCCTCGGAGCGGCGGGACACGGCCGATCTGGTCATCCTGAATACCTGTACGGTCACGGCCGAGGCCGACAGCGACGCCCGCTCGGCGATCCGCCGTGTGCATCGCGAAAATCCCAGCGCGCGCATCCTGGTGACCGGCTGCTATGCGCAGCGGGCGCCCGCCGAACTGGCTGCAATGCCCGGTGTCGAATGGGTGGTCGGCAATTCGCACAAGACCCGGATCGCGGATCTCGTCGCCGGCGAAATCGATTATCATGGCCAGATTCTGTCGGGAGATATCTTCGGGACGCGGGAAATCCTGACCGCGCCGATTTCGGATGCCTCGGGAGACCGCACCCGTCCCAACCTGAAAATCCAGGATGGCTGCCACAACCGTTGCTCGTTCTGCGTGATCCCGTTTGTCCGGGGGAAAAGCCGGTTTGTGGATGCGGACCAGGTGGTCGAGCAGGTGCGCGCGCTGAGCGCGACATACAAGGAAGTCGTGCTCTCCGGCATTAATCTCGGGCGATGGGGCAGGGAATCCGGAAGTACGATGCGGCTTCCCGATCTGCTGCGCCGGCTGCTGAACGAGACGCCGATCGAGCGGCTCCGGCTCAGTTCGGTCGAACCCATGGATTTCTCCGACGATCTGCTCGGCCTGATGGCGGAAACGCCTCGCATCGCGAAGCATGTCCACGCGCCGCTGCAGTCGGGCTCTGACGCGATTCTGCGCCGGATGCACAGAAAGTACCGGCCTCAGCACTACGCGGACCGCGTGACCCGCGCCCGGCGCCTGATGCCCGACGCGGCGGTCGGGGCCGACCTGATGGTCGGTTTCCCCGGCGAGACCGAGGAGTTGTTCGAGGAATCGCGGCAGTTCATCGACGCGATGCCGTTTACTTATCTCCACGTGTTCACTTATTCGGAACGTCCGGGGACGCCTGCCGCCACGATGGGCGGAGCCGTTCCCCCCGCCGTCAGGAAAGAGCGCAACCGGGTGCTGCGGGAGCTGGCCAACCGGAAAAATGCGGCATTCCGGAACAGCCTGCTGGGCCGCGAGTTCACCGCCGTGACGCTGGATCCGCCGGGCCTGGCGCTGACCGATAACTACATCCGGGCGACGCTCGATTTCCCATACGCGCCCAACCGCCTGATCCGGCTCCGGCCTCGTGCGTTGAACGACGCCGGCGTCAGGGCGGCTTTCATCGCCGAAGAGTAAATCGTCCCATGAAGACCGATCCGGTGGAATCGGCGCTGGCGGCGCTCGACGATATCCCCCTCCATACCGACGAGGGACGCGTGCAGATCGCGAAAGCGCTGGCAGCCAGATCGAATCTTCTGGCGGCAAAGGCTGCCCGCATTGCGGGCGAAGCGCAATGGGCCGCCTTGACCGACGATCTGGCAGCAGCGTTCGACCGTTTTCTCAGGCGCGGCGCCGCGCTGGACAAGGGTTGCCGGGCCTCGATCGCCATCGCACGTGCACTGTACAGCCTCGATTACGATGGCGCCAGCCTGTTCCTGCGTGGAATGCGCCACGTGCAGATGGAACCGGTCTTCGGCGGCTCGGTCGACACCGCGACGGAACTGCGGGCCGTGTGCGCGATGGGGCTGGCGGCGACTACGTGTCCGGACAAGCTGCGCGAACTTGTCGAGCTTCTGGTCGACACGGAGTGGCAGGCACGGGCCGGGGCGGTCCGCGCTATCACTGCGGTCGGCTCCGAAGCGGCCTGTCTTCTGCTGCGTTTGAAGGCCCTTGCCGGCGACAAAGAACCCGAAGTAACCGGTGACTGCTTTACGGGGCTGCTGTCGCTGGAAGGCGCGGCTGCAATGCCGCTGGTGACATCCTTCGCCCAGGGCCAGGATGCAGCGCTGCGGGAAGTCTCGATGCTCGCCCTGGGAGCCACCCGGCGCCCCGACGCAATCCAGTGGCTGATCGAGCGATTCGCCCAGGTGGCGGATAATGAAACCCGCCAGTCCATCCTGCTCGCGCTCGCGACTTCGAGGACGGAAGAAGCCATTGCTTTCCTGCTCGGCGTGATTCGCGACGGCTCTTCACGCTCGTCGGAGATGGCCGTTTCCGCTATGGAAGTCAACAGAGCGGATCCTCGTATCGCCGGGCAGGTGGACGAAGCCCGGCGGGTGCGCGCGAGCCGTTAACGGAAGCCGGTCTCCGCGTTCAGGGGCACTTCGGGGAAGGAGGTTCTTCAAAGCCCTCTTCGCTGACGACTCTGTTGCCCGCGCGATGGACCAGGAAATAGCCGTCTTCCGACTTGCCCGAAAAGCGGTCGGCGGTTTCGGCGGTCACATCGACGCTCTTCCACTTGCCGCGAAGAATCTTCTGGTACGCGGTGAAATATTCCGCCGCCGCATCCGGACCGGCCCATTCGGACGCATAGACCAGCGTCATGCGCCCGCTCGGCTTCATTTGATCGACCCGCCAGGCGGCGCCGTCGAGCTTCGGGCTCAATGCGCGGGCGACGTCGTCACTGACATATTGCTGGAGGAGAATGCTTGTCTCCAGTTCGCCCATGGTTCCGGAGACGAAGGTCTTCGCATGCCGGACCGGCCTGGGCAGACCGGGCTTCGACAGCGGCACGTGGGCGAAGTACCG
>CAZXCO010000434.1:0-4331 GCA_964639095.1 uncultured Solibacteraceae bacterium | reverse complement strand
GGTCGGCGAGCGTTTGCAGGTTTTCCTGTTCGAGCTTGAGGATGTCCAGATATGAATTCAGCAACGGCTGAAAGTCCAGCCGGTTGTTCTGATACGAGGCAAGGCCCGCCTGGAAAGCGGTGCGCGTTTCGGGGATGAGGCCCTCGCGGTTTATCTTCAGCAAGTCGGCGCTTCGCTCAGCGCTGACATATTGCTGGCGAAGGTCGGACGCAAGCTGTTGGGATTGCGCCTCGCGGTCGCTGCGTGCCTGGCGTAACCCGGCCTGAGCCTGCGCGAGTTCGGCGCGCTGCCTGCCATAGTGAAGCGGGACCTTCACGCCGAAGGTGAACATGTAGTACGCGCGGAACTGAGCCGGGTCCGTGCGTTGCCACATCGCCTGAACGTTGAAATCCGGTTTAAAATCCTTGCGCGCCGCATCTACCTGAAGCGCCTCGCGCTCGATCGTGTGCTGTGCGGCGGCAAGGTCGGGATTCTGCGCCTCGGCGGCGGCGAGAATTTCATCGAAGCTCATATGGAGCGGCGTTTCCTCAAGCGCTGCGGGCCGAATGTCGGGAGACGACTGCGGGCGATTGACGAGTTGCTTGAGGCGGGCCTGAAGCCTGCCCTCTTCAAGGTGGTGCATGGAGATGTCCCGTAGCAGTTTCGTTTGCTGTATCTGTGCCTGCAATACGTCCTGCTGGTTTCCCAGGCCCGAGCGATAGCGTGCATCGGCCGCCCTCTCGACCTGGCGCAGGAGTTGCTGATCGCCATCGAGAATGTCGAGGGTCTGCGACAGATACGCGAGTTGGTAATAGGCCGTTTTGATTTCGACGAGTACGCCGAGGGACACCGAATCCCCGCGGCTGCCGGCGATATCGGCCTCACGCCTGGCAATCTCTCCTTTGAGCCGCAATTTGCCAGGATATGGAATGTCCTGCGAAGCTCCCAACCCGATATACGCGAAGTTGCTGTTCGTATACCCAGCGAAAGGCCGCGGGCTTCCGACGTTGACCTGCTGAAGCTGGAAGACCGGGTCCGGGAGCGCGGAAACCTGCGCGGGCAGTTCCTTTGCAGCCTGCGTGCCTTGTTTTGCGGCCCGGATTTGCGGGTTATTCTGCCCCGCTTCCTTCAGCAGTTCGGAAAGCGGTGTCGCGGGCGCCGCGTCTTTGCGCGCGGCGTCCGCATCCTGCGCGAGACAGGAGACGGCCAGAAAAACCGAAACGCTCAGGGCGTAAATGACGCTCGCAGTGTGGGGCGCCTGCGGCGCGCCCTTTCGTTGGAAAAGCAAAATCATCGCTAAAAGCTCCTGAAAAAGCGCCTCCCCGCTCATCACAAGCGGTTCAAGCGAGGTTCGGCCGGATTAAGAAAATTGTTGTGGAAACAGAAAACGGCGATGTGACGCGGCGGAACGCACCACGCTTTTCAGGAGGAAGGTCTAAACCAGGAGGGAAGCGTAAACGATGTAGAGTGGCGGCGGCGAATGCTGCGGCGGACCGATGCCATGCCACCCAATTTGGGCGGTCTTTTCGACCTCGGCGAAGGGCGCCCAGTCTACGGCAATCGCGATCGGTGCGACGAAAGGAGCGTGAACGACCGGCAGCGCGCCTGGAGACTGCGCCGTGACCATTTGCTTACAGCAGTCGTGCGCCTTGTTCGCGGGATTGCAGGGCATATGATGACAGCACCGCATCGACTGCTGGTCGAGGGACATGGCGTAGCAGTCGGCGAATTGCAGAAGGAGCATTACGCTGACGGCCACAACGAAAGATGCGATCTTCCGAAACATCAATTCGGTCCCTTATCGAAGTATCTTCCTCAATTTTAGGCTTGGGCGAAGCGCCCGGCAAGTTTCATTGAGAGCGGCACGCGAGAGCGCCCTGTTTAGAGGATAGAGCCCTGCCGCTTAAAAAGCAGTTGAGAGGGGCTTGTTCCGGCTGCTGTTTGGAAACACACGGCCTCGACGCCGCCGGCCGGTTGGCCGCGGTGCAGAACGCGGCCACACAGATTCGGAGAACAGATACACACTCTCTCCCGGGATGGAACAGTTCGCTGGCGACGATACATGCCCCGATGCTCACGAATCCAGTTGCCTGTGCCAGGGCGAGCGGCTTAAAAGCTTCTCTGGCGATGGCGCTATGCCGATGCGCCCGCGAGCCGGGGCACATTCGCGGGCATCACGGGGTCGACGGGTCGGGCGCCCGCGTCGCACGGCGCCAGGCGGCCGGGGTCATCCCCATGCGCTGCTTGAACGCACGCTGAAAAGCCGCCTCGGACTGATAGCCGACACTTTCCGCCACTGCGGCTGTGGATGCCGAGGGCTTCTTCAACTCATTCGCCGCCAGAGTCATGCGGATGTCGGTCAGCAACTCGGCCGGTGAGTGTCCTAACTTCTCCTGAAAGTGCCGCGCCAGAGTTGCTCTGGACATGTTGCAGAGGCGCGCCAGCTCCGGCAGCGACCAGGGCCGCGCCGGCTCCAGGAAGAGTGCAGCCAAAGCAGGCGCCAGACGCGGATGTCCAGCCAGGGCCAGCATTCCCGCCGGAGCTTCGCTCCCTTCGCTGCCCAGGCGCAGTGTCAGCGTGAACATCGCCGAAGAGAGCGCGTTTAACATAGCCCGTCCGCCCAGATTGTCGAGCTCTGACTCGATCCGCATCAGGGAGACCAGGCCGGCGAGTTGCGCGCCGGTTCCCTGGCGTTCCGTCGTTGCGCTGCGCCCGGACGCCTCCACGATCAGCAGCCGGGGCAGATAACTCTGCAGTAACCGATGGTGCGCCGCCTCGAGGACAAAACGACCACACAGCATGTCGAGGCGCTCTCCCGCGCCCGCGTTTTCGCTGAACACCACATTCAGACCGGCGCGACTGCGAGACGGTTCAGGCGGGGCTCCGCTGCGGTCATGCAGGACATGAGCATCGCCCCGCGCCAGCAGGAGAATGTCTCCGGGCATCAGACGCCGCGGCGGGCCGCCCTTCGGAATTTCCAGAATGGCCGATCCGGCGATGACCACGTGGTAGGGCATCTCTCCCGTGGGCGCCGGTCCTTCCTCGATCCGCCACGGGGCGCCATAGAAACAACGCAGATCCAACCGCCCCTGGACCGGAATCATTTCATATAAGCGGCTGAGCCAATCCATTGGTCTTTGGGCCGTAACACGGGGAGATGGACGACAGCATCCGCGCACACATCACAGGTGCTGCTCACAATTGAAAGTCTATCCCAATCATGCGGTGGACTGGCGCCTGGAAATGAGACGCCTGAGCATAATGTTGCGACGTTTATTATTGTGCCGTCTCATTTCCGAAGACAGAATGAAAGTGCAGGGAATCCCGGTTTCCTGACCAGGAGGGCCACTATGTCTCGCATCCATACCCCGGCCATTGAAACGGCCACGGGCGGCTGCGACTACTGCGTGGCCCCGCACGCCAGGTTGAATTATGAATAAGACTACACAAAAACAAAAGAAGAAGGTGCTCGTAACGGGCGCAAGCGGCCTGCTCGGC
This sequence comes from uncultured Solibacteraceae bacterium, assembly GCA_964639095.1. Lineage (GTDB taxonomy): Bacteria > Acidobacteriota > Terriglobia > Bryobacterales > Bryobacteraceae > BOG-234. Next base: position 854 of record CAZXCO010000434.1, on the reverse strand, counting down.
GCCGCCGCAATCGACAAGTTTCTTTCCGCGGGCTGGGAGGTTATCGGCACTTCGCGCCGCAAGCCTCAGCTGCTCAGCGGCCGGGACGTGGAGTTTCTGTCCGTAGACCTGAGGGACAAGGAAGCAACCCGCGCCGCGTTCGGGTCGCTGACGGACGTTACTCACATCGCGTACACGGCGATCCATGAGAAGCCCGAACTGGTCGCCGGCTGGTCCAGCAAGGATCAGATCGAGACGAACAACACGATGCTCCACAACGTGGTGGAACCAATCGTGCGCAGCTCGAAGTTGCAGCATATCAGCATCCTTCAGGGAACGAAAGTCTACGGTGTGCACCTGCACCCAATCCCCATTCCGGCTCGGGAGCGTGATGCCCGCAGGGACCACGAGAACTTTTTCTTCGACCATGAAGACTACGTGCGCGAGATGGGCGCCCGGCATGGCTTCCACTACACGGCATTGCGTCCGCAGCTGGTCACTGGTCCTACTCCCGGCGCATTGAACGTTCTCCCGGCGATCGGTGTTTATGCCGCAATTCGTCGGGAGCGGGGTGAGCCGTTCAGCTTTCCCGGCGGCCCCTCGTTCGTGTGGGAAGCCGCGGACGCGGATCTGGTTGCGGATGTGATGGTTTGGGCTGCGGAGTCGTCAAAGGCGGCGAACGAGGCGTTCAACATTACGAACGGCGACGTATTTGAGTGGCGCAGCGTGTGGCCGGGCCTCGCGGAAACGCTCGGTGTCAAGACCGGTCCGGACGCGCCAATGAGCGTGGCGGCGTACCTGGAGGAAAACGCGGATGTCTGGAAACGCATCGCCCAGGAACACGATCTTCGCGCGCGGGATCTGCGGGAGTTGGT
>CAZXCO010000433.1:0-1605 GCA_964639095.1 uncultured Solibacteraceae bacterium | reverse complement strand
CGGCCTGTGGAAGCCGGATCATCGGTGAAAAGTACTTGGGCGATTTCCTGAGCCGAATCGTCTGGCTCGATGCTCTAGGGAAGGTAGGGGGAGTCATTGGGCCGAACGGTTTGCGGCGCTATCCGCGCTGCTCGTCCGACGGAAACGTCATCTTTTACGGGGTGCTGGGGAAAAATCCGGGCATTCTGCGGTGCGAAAGTAGCGTCTGCCGCATGATTTACTCCGGACGCGCGGTCCTTCCTGCCTTGTCCCCGAATGACCGGCGGTTGGCCTTCCTGTCGTTCGATAGTGGCGGCCGGAGGGTCCGTTGGATCTCGAGCGATGGCAGCGGACCCGTTCACGAGGTCGCGGAGAGCCAGAATGGCTGCTCCTCGGTCTGGTCGGACGACCGAGATATTTGGATTTCTCTGCGGAAGGGCCGGCGGCTGATCTGGACGGAGTTCAACCCCGCCACGGCCCGGCGGCCCGGAGGGCCCTCGCCCGGGCGGCACGACTGCACCGACGGGCTCGATGATTTTCAACGGCCACTTCACAGCCCGGTAGAACTTGAAATCAATTCTCGTTCTCAAGTCCGTTTCCTTCCCGCTACGTATCTTTCGATCCAGGCGGGATCCCGGTAGGCTGCGCGCGGCGAAATGGGCGACACCGACTCACGCGATAAGGACAGCATCACGGAGGTGGCTTCGGACGAGCCCTTCGTGCGTGAGCGTCCGCCTGAGATCGAGCGCGGGACCGTGCTCGCTGGGCGCTATCAAGTCGAGGACGTCATCGGCAAGGGCGGTAGCGGGATCGTCCTGCGGGTCTTCGATCGTACTGCGCAGAACTTGGTCGCGCTGAAGGTGTTAAAAAGTGAGCTCGCACGTGACGCCAAATGGGAGAAGCGTTTCTCGCGCGAGCTTCGGCTCGGGCGACCGCTTCAACACCCGAACGTCTGCCGGATCTTCGATATTGGCGAGGCGGACGGCTACCGATTTCTAACGATGGAGCTAGCGAGTGGAGGCTCGCTGCGCGAAGAACTGAGGAAGACCAGAGCGCTCGACAGGCCTATCGAGGGGCGCCTGGCAGATGCGCGGGCAGCAATTGAAGGGCTGGCCGCAATTCATGCGGCGGGTGTCGTACACCGTGACTTCAAGCCGGACAATTTGTTGCGGATGGCTGACGGTAGGTTAGTCATTTCAGACTTTGGTCTGGCGACGGACGCGGCAACTGCGCCGGGGGTCACGGTGCTTATCGGGACCCCACACTATATGGCACCGGAGGTCTTGTCGGGTGATCCGGCGACCAGTCGCTCCGATGTCTGGGCGCTGGGCGTCGTGCTTCATGAGATTTTTTTCGGACAGCGTCCGGAGAGACGATCGGTCAGCTTCGATGGGTCTGGCAAGGGGCCACTGCGACCAACATCAACGATCGAGCGCGCGATGCTTGCGCTGTGCGAACGGTGCACCGTCGAGATGCCTCTTGATCGTCCGGCGGACGCCGGCGCGGTGGTTCGAGAATTCAATGCCGTGCTTAAGGGACGGCGGCTCAAGCCAAGTGCCCGTCGTTTCCCGGTGCTTGGAGTCGCCGTGCTCGCCATTGTTGTAGTGGCCTTCGGTTTCGCAGGAA
>CAZXCO010000432.1:0-2451 GCA_964639095.1 uncultured Solibacteraceae bacterium | reverse complement strand
AAACTCGAAGGCCTGGACAAGAGCTGACATCCCGCTTCGCCACTGACCCGTTTCCTCGTGTGCGATTGGACCGAACCTTCACGGTCCTGAAAAAAGTGACAAGGCCGACGGCCTGCTGCGTTGCGTCTGCGTGAGACTCGCAGGTCCGGCCAGAAGCTGACATCCCGCTTCAGCGCCTTTATGCGCACCCTCGTGTTCGATCGAACCGAGTCGTCCGTACCACCCCCGCGCAACTTTCCTGCGAACTTTTCGCTGCCCGCGACGTCTTAACCAGCAGACACAAAAACAGCGGTATCTGAATCATTCCCCCGGTCTGGCGATGCGCGGCTGAATGGCGGCCGCCGCGCTCTCCAGAAGATGCAGAGCCGCACACCTCTTCCTCAAGCCGCCCTCAAAGAAACGGAGAGGCCCTGTGCGCAGTGGAATGGTGTGTCTTTGTCTCTCGGTATTTTCCGCCGCGGCGAGCATGCAGGCGTCCGACAACAGGACGCCGGAAGACCTCGCGATGGACATCCGCGAAGGGCAATTGCTGCAAAGCAAAGGACTGCTGAAAGACGCCGAGAACCGGCTGCAGTCTGCCGTCAACGGCACGGAGCGTCTTGTACCGGCGCGGCCTGCGCTGCTGGCGGCCGCCCTTTCCAATCTGGCCAGCGTCGAAACCGACATCGGCCGGTTGGCGGAGGCATCGCGTCTTTATGAGCGCGCGATCCGGGTTCTGGTCCGGAGTGGCGGGGCCGACGATCGTATTCAGACGTTCCGCATCCGCCTGGCGGAGTTGTACCTCGAATCCGGCGAAACCTCGACTGCGGAGCAGATTGTCCATAAGGTCATCGCGGAGCAGGCCACAGCGCCGGAAGCATCCCGCCCCAATCAGGCCTATGCTCTGGATGTCCTCGCGTGCATCTACTCGCATCAGAAAAAAGCCGCGGCGGCGGAGAAGGCGGAACGCGAATCGCTCGCGATTCTCGAGGCGCTACCGGATGTCGACAGATCTTCCCTCGCGATCGGGACCCTCCATATGTCCACATTCCTGAGCATCCGGAAACGGCCGGAGGAGGCCCTGACCTACGCGCAACGTGCGCGGGAGATGTTCCTGGCGCTGCCGGTACGGCAGCCACCCATGGAAGGCGCCGTGGAAATCAACCTGGCCTCCGCTTATGCCGGCATGCGCATGGCGAACGAGGCCCAGTCGGCAAGCGATCGGGCGCTTGCCGTGGCCGAAAAATACTACGGCCCGAATCACCCCAAAACAGCGCTGATGTATCTGGCGCGCGCAGCCGTTCTGCGAAGGGCCGGACGGAAAAAGGAAGCGCAGGTGGCCCAGAAACAGGGCGAGAAATTACTCGCCGCGTCCGGAAACAGCCCTCTTGCGAGCACCGTACCCATCGAGGGCCTGTTCCAGTGAGAACTCAGGCGAAGTTCACTTTGCCGAAAAAACCGCGCGCAGTTGCTCCACCGCCCATTCCAGGTCGTTCTCGGAAATGACCAGCGGAGGCGCCAGCCGGATCACGCGCTCGTGGGTTTCCTTGCAAAGAACTCCCATCCGCATCAGGCGCTCGCACCAGGAACGCGCCGGCTCGGTGAGTTCGATACCGACCAGCAGCCCGACGCCGCGAATCTCCCGAATCGCGGAATGCCGGATGCTCCGGAGCGCCTCGAGGAACCACGCGCCGAGCCGCCGTGAACGCTCGCAGAGCCCTTCGTCCTGGATGACTTTCAATGCTTCACGCGCGACCGCGCAGGCCAGAGGATTGCCGCCATACGTGCTGCCATGGCTGCCGGGTTCGAAGACACCGAGGACACGGGCGCTCGAAACCACGGCCGAAACGGGATAGAAGCCACCCGAAAGCGCTTTGCCAAGAATGAACAGATCGGGCTCGACCTCTTCGCGCCAGCACGCGAACATCTCGCCCGTTCTGCCGAGGCCCGTCTGAATTTCATCCGCCATCAGGAGCACGTTGTGCTTCCGGCAGATGGCCGCGGCCTCCTTCAGAAAACCGGCAGGCGGAAACAGGATGCCTGCCTCGCACTGAATCGGCTCGAAGAGAAAGCCGCACGTGTTCGGAGTGATCGCCGCTTCAAGCGCCGCCGCATCCCCGAACGGAATCGAAACGAAGCCCGGCGTGAAAGGCCCGAATCCGTCGCGATAGGCCGGCTCCGACGAGAAACCCGTAATGGTGGTCGTGCGGCCGTGAAAATTGTTGCGGCAAACGACGATCTCCGCGCGATCGGCCTCGATGCCCTTCTTCGTATAGCCCCAGCGGCGCGCCGCCTTGATGGCGGTCTCGACCGCTTCGGCCCCCGTATTCATGGGCAGGACCATCTCCATCCGGCACAGTTCGGCCAGTTCCCTGCAGAACAGCGGCAACTGATCGTTGCGGAAGGCGCGCGAGGTCAGCGTCACGCGCTCGGCCTGCTCGTGCAGCGCCCGCAGAAGCCGTGGATGGCAGT
>CAZXCO010000431.1:0-1561 GCA_964639095.1 uncultured Solibacteraceae bacterium | reverse complement strand
GCGACCGCCGGTGCGAATTCCGGAGATTCATTCCGGAAGATCGAACCGACGAGCGTCTGGACATCGCCGGGCGAAAGCTCGAAATTCGCATCGGCAAACAGCACGGGACGTGAACTGGCACTCTGTGCCGTGCGCATCTCGGTAAACGCTCGTCCGGAGTGCACGCATTGGATGGTCTGTCGGTCGATCACAAACTCCCCCGGCGCAACCGGCAGAGCCCCCCACGGGACGGCCCACAGGAGGCCATCGGGACTCAGAATCACATGGCGAACTCCCGTCAGATGGGGCTCGAGGGGTTGCCACAGCCTGACGGATAAATCCGACAGGCTGGCGGCCAATGCGGTTTCATCGGCCTTGCGAACTGTTCCTCCGATCGCAGCGGGGAGGGAAAAGTGCGCGCGGACCGTGTTCACCAGTTCATCGATCGGTTCCGCATCTCCCAGGTCGACGAACCGCGTCGGACTCTGGCCGGCCGGAGAAAGGATCCAGGCCAGATAGCGTGGGGGCAGACGACCCTCGGAGGGGATCGCTCCACCGAATCGCACCGGGCACACGCGGACGAACTCGATCAGACGGCTGCCCGGCGGCAAATGCTCCCGAACCTGCTGAGCGCTCACCCAGCATTCCTCGGTCCGGCAGGAGAGTGGCGACTGTCCGCATTCGCGAGCCAGCGCGCGTTCCTGCTGGCACAACTTCTGCCACCGGGTTTCACGCAATTCCTGGCTTTCCGGTCGGGCCGCCACCAGTTTGCAGCGCGCCAGCGTCTGCCGGAGTTCAATCAGCAGTTGCAGGGCCGGACCGATTCTCGGATCTTTCGCGTCGCGCGAGAGCAACGCTCGCTCGGCGAGGACTTCAGATTCGACGTCCTTCCCGTTCAACACCCACTCGCAGGAAAGGTCGACAAGCCGCTGATCGCCGGGACGCATCCAGCCCAGTGACAGGCTCCCGTGATAAGAGTGGCCGCCGTAGCTGCCCAGGAAGGCGAGTTGGTCCTGTTCGGGCAGATAGGGAAGCGTACAGACGACATGTCGGCGAATGCTGCGCCGCTGCTCGTGGGCCAGTTCCGCTGCCTCGTCCCACCGCTCCAGTGCTGCCAGACTCGCCACCCGATGCATGGCCGATAGCGGCTCCAGGAGCTGGTCGGCAGGGCGCGCCAGGCGAAACAGGCGCTGCGCCGCCGCAAAACCTTCCAAAGCCAGGTCGAAGCGACCCGCGACATAATCGGCTTCCGCCCTGTGGAACAGTGCCGTGGCTCGATCCAGCAGTGGCGATTCCCGCGCGGTGCTGCCAATCTGAATGGCACGATCCAGGGCCGACTGCCCTTCGGCCAATTGGTTGAGCCCCAGATGGGCGACACCCAGGCCGGTCCAGCCCCGGGCCAGGGCCGCATGGTCTTCATGAAACTGAGTCCGCAGCAGCGCGAGCCCCTCTTCGAAAGCCGACCGCGCGGCTGAAAAATCCCGGCGCAGCTCCAGCAGTTCACCGAATGCCAGCAGTACCAGTCCGACTTGCGACGGGTCGGCCCGGTGCGCGTCCTGCAAGACAAGCAGCGCCTTTTTGA
>CAZXCO010000430.1:0-4856 GCA_964639095.1 uncultured Solibacteraceae bacterium | reverse complement strand
CCCACCGCCCCGAACCCAAGCGGCCGGTGGATCAAGATGGAGAGCGTCAATCAGTTTGCCGCGCAAAACCATGCTGCGCGAACGCTGATCGCTGCTGCCTATGATCTGTCGCCCAGGGCGATCACGGGCGGACCTTCCTGGGTTGACTCGGAACCCTGGGACATCCTCGCCAGGACATCGGGCGACGTCCGTCCCAACCTCGACGAACAAATGTTCATGCTCCGGCAGTTGTTGCGTGAGCGGTTCAAGCTGGTTTTTCACCGCGAGCGCCGGAATCTTCCGGTTTACACGCTGACGATTGCCAAAGGTGGTCCGAAGCTGAAGGCCAGCACTACCGCGCCGGATTCCACTCCGGAAGGACCTCCGCCGCTCATTTTCCATCTCTCGCCGGCCGTGGTTCGGCTGCCCGCGCGCTATGCCACCGTGGCCGAGTTTGCATCAGTCCTGCAACGGTCACCATTCGACCGCCCGGTTCTGGATCTGACCGGTCTAAACGGCAGATACGACTTCGACCTGGAGTTCAGTCCTGATGAAAGCCTGTGGGACGGACTCCTGAAACGACCGGAGAACAGTGACAAGCCAGGTCTGTTCAAGGCAATCCAGGAGCAACTGGGTTTGAAATTACAGGCAGCCAGGGGACCGGTTGAAGTGCTTGCGATTGACGGCATTCAGCGTCCTTCAGAGAACTGACGCGCCCGCCGTTATTCGTCGGCCATCGCGAGCCGCGAGTCCGTCAGATCCAGCTCCCGTTCGATGCGGCGCTGCACCTCGTCGTTGATGCGGCCCTGATTCCGGAGCTGGATGGCGGTTTCGCGTTCGATCCGGAGCGCTTCCCGGGAGAGATCCACATAGAGATTGTGGTGCACAATCTCCTTTTCGTTTCCACCGTCGGGCTCGAGAGTCGCCAGGCGGTGCCGGTAGTGGCGAATCAGATCGTCATACTGCGCCGCGAATTCGGGCTGGTCCCGTCCTCTCGCGCTTTCCAGCCACGCCACCGCGGCTCTGATCACAATGCGGCGCGCCTCCTGCTCTTCGCAGCTCGCGCCGGTGTTCCCCGCCAGTCCGAGCGCCCGGATCAGCGGCGGCAGGGTGATGCCCTGCAGGACGAGCGTGACCAGAATGACGCAGAACGTGAGGAAGACGATCATATTCCGATGTGGAAGAGGACTGCCGTCCTCCAGCATCTGCGGCAGGGCGATGGCGGCGGCCAGAGAGACCACGCCTCGCATTCCGGTCCAGCCCACAACGAAAATTTCGCGCGCATGCGGGCGCTCTTCCTTCTGATGGCCGATTCGGGTTCGCAGCAGCCAGGCGACTCCGGATGCGGGATAAATCCAGACGAGACGGAGCAGGATCAGCAGGGCGCTGAAAATCGCTCCGTCCAGGAGAAGCGCGGAAAGGTTGAGTTCGCGGATGGAGGCGCGAATCGTGGGAAGCTGCAGTCCGATAAGAACGAAAACCAGACCGTTCAGAACGAATGTAAACGAGGTCCAGAAGGACCAAACCTGAATCCGGACAGAAGGCGAATAAAACTGCGCGCTGCGGCGGCTCAGGAACAGGCCGCAGGCGACGACTGCCAGCACTCCGGAAGCATGAATGGCCTCCGCCGCGAGGTACACGGCGTAGGGGACGAGAACGCTCAGCGTGATCTCGATCGGGCCATCGTCGACACGGCGTTCGACCTGATGGACGATCCAGCCCGCGACCAGCCCCAGCGCGATGCCGCCCACAACGAGCCCTGCCCGGGTGAGGATGGCGCTGGACGCCACGGGCACGCGGCGGCTGGTGACGATGGCGGTGGCGAATTCCAGAGCGAGCAGGCCAGTCGCGTCATTCAGGAGGCTCTCTCCTTCCAGGATGTCCACGATTCGCCCGGGTAATCCGATCCGCCGGGCGATCGAGGTGGCAGCGATCGCGTCAGTGGGCGCGACAACGGCTCCAAGCAACAGCCCCAGCCGCCAGTCGAAGCCTGAAAATACGTGCGGCGCGATACCGGCGACGCCCATGACGGTGAAGCCGACGAGGCCAAAAGCGAGGAGAAAAATGGTGACGATGTTATAGCGAAAATCACGCCAGGATGTCGTCCAGGCGGCAGCGTAGAGCAGGGGAGGCAGAACCACCAGAAACACCAGTTCCGGGTTCAGCGCGATGTTGGGGACGACGGGGATGAAGCCGAGTAGCAGGCCGCCGATGACCATGATGATCGGATACGGCGTTCCCAGTCCCCGGGCGAGGAGGCCGAAACCGACGACAAAAAGCAGCAGCAGCAGGAAAACGAGCTCAACGGCTCCGATTTCGCTCATTTGGGAACTCTCGCTTTGTTTCAGTTGTACCCGCAGCCGAGGCGGCCAGGCAAGCGGGGCGAATCCTGAATCGCGAGGCTTATTGCGTCTCCCTGGCGTGTCTCAAGGCTGCGATGTCAAGTCCGGTCATCTTCATCATGGCCTCCGTCACGCATTTCGACCTCTCCGGATCCTTGTCCGCCATCGTTTCGCCAGGGCTTTCGTTCAGCTCTACGAAGGTCTGGCCATCAGGTTTGAATGTGCCGGCCGTCACGGTTCCTTTCGGTCCCGGGCTGCATCGGCACACGTGTGCGCTCCGGTGGAGGCGTTATCTCCCCTTTGGGCGCAGTTTTCGCGGCATCAGCAGCACGAGCGCCGCGGAAGCGAACATCGCCAGGCCGGCGACGGCGATGCCTCCGTAAATTCCCCGCGCGCCACCGGCCATGGCTCCGATGATCGAGGGACCGGCGAAGCCTCCAAGATTTCCCACGGAGTTGACGAGGGCGATCCCCGAAGCTGCGGAGAAGCCTGCAAGGAAGCTGCCCGGCATGGAGAAGAAGGGGCCGAAAAATCCGTAGAGCCCCATCGCCGCAATCGACCAGAGCAGAAGCGAAAGGAAGAAGGAGGTGGTCGAGCCCAGCAGCAGGAGCGCGAGGCCTCCGGCGATCAGGGGAATGGCCGCATGGTAGCGGCGTTCGAGCCGGCGGTCGGAGCTTCGTGAAACCAGAACCATCGCCACCAGTCCCGCGAGATGAGGAAGCATGACGAGAAAGCCGGTTCCCGTGTTGGAATGGCCGCCCGAGAGAGCCTTCACGGCCTGAGGCATGTAGAAGCTCATGCCGTACAATCCCACGTCGAAGCCGAAAAGCACACCCGCAAGCTGCCACACGCGAGGGTGCGCGAGCGCGCGCAGAGCGGGAAGGGCATGGCCGCCCGTTTTTTCTTTTTCCTCGCGGGCCAGTTCCCGAGTGATCCAGTTGCGTTCATCCGGCGTGAGAAAGGTGGCTTCGGCGGGGCGGCTCGGCAGCAAAAAGTAAGTGAGGATTCCGCAAAGGACGGCCGGCAGTCCTTCCAGAATCAGAAGCCATCGCCAGCTGCTGATTGCGCCCCAGTGCGCGTGATCGAGAATGAAACCCGAAATCGGAGAGCCGAGAACGCTGGACACGGGCAACGCGGCGCCGAAGAGCGCAATGACGCGGGCCTGATCGCATTCGCGAAACCAATAGGTCAGGTAGAGCAGGATACCCGGAAAAAAGCCGGCTTCGGCCACGCCGAGCAGGAAGCGCATTCCATATAACTGGGGCACATTTCTGACGGCGCCGGTCAGCATCGCGACTATTCCCCAGGTGATGAGGATGCGCGCAATCCAGATCCGGGCGCCGATCCTGTGCATCAGCAGATTGCTGGGAATTTCGAAAATGAAATAACCGCAGAAGAAAATTCCAAGCAGCAAGCCGAACTGCGCGCTCGTAACGGCAAGCTCGGCGTTCATCGTCAGGGCCGCGAAACCGATGTTGATGCGGTCGAGATACGCGACGATATACAGGAGAAACAGCAGCGGGACCAGCCGGCGGCGGAGCTTGCGGGTTGTCTTCGACTCGATGTCGTCCGCAACGACAGCGCTTCCGGCAGCCATGGTCACCAGGAGTATACATGGTCGCCGCGGGCCGCACCGGAGCACGAAGGGGAGTCAGCGGCCGCAGTTGGCGCGCGCGCCTGGGGGGAATAGAATAGGGGGCGGCATCGTTTTATTGGCCCGGGTGCTGTTATTATTGTTCCCGGTTTCGAATAGGCGGATGCGGAAATACGCATAGAAAGGCGCAAGGTTGATCATGGCAAAATCAGGCAAAAGTTCGGTTGGCCGTCGTGGGTTCCTGAAAGGGGCCGCCACCGGTGCGGCGGCTTCGCTGGTCGCCACCACGCCGCTGGCGGAAGCACAGCGTCGAAGTGAGGGAACCGTCACAGCGGCGGGCGGCGCGCCTGCGCCAACTGCGGGGCAGCTCGCGCGCGACGCGGGAAATGTCCGGCCTCCGGCGGAAGTGCGCAAGATCACCAGGCCGGGCTCGGATCTGATGGTTCAGACGATCCGCGACCTCGGAATCGAATATGTGGCCGCCAATCCGGGATCGAGCTTCGAGGGCCTGCAGGAGTCTCTCATCAACTATGGCAATCCCGCGAACCGGATGCCGGAGTTCATCACCGCTCTGCATGAGGAGTCCGCGGTCACGATGGCCCACGGTTACGCCAAGGCCGAGGGCAAGCCGATGCTCGCGCTGCTGCATGGAACCATCGGCATCCAGCATGGCTCCATGTCCATTTACCAGGCCTATCATGATCGCGTGCCGGTGCTCATGATCGCCGGCAACGACCCGGACTTTATCGCGGCCCACACGGCGCGCGATATGGCCGGCATGGTTCGCAGCTTCACCAAGTGGGATGCGCAGCCGAAGACGCTCGATGAAGCGCTCCACGCCATCCAGCGAGCCTACAACGAAGCCATCACGCCGCCCATGGGGCCGACCCTTGTGGTGCTGGATTCCGAGATTCAAAAGGATAATGCGGGCAGTGTGACCA
>CAZXCO010000429.1:0-2596 GCA_964639095.1 uncultured Solibacteraceae bacterium | reverse complement strand
GCCGCTCCTGACGCGATTCCTCATCGAAAAGTTCTCCCGGCAGTTCCGGAAAGAGATCAGGGGGCTGACCCAGAGGGCCAGGGTGATGCTGGCGCGCTATGACTGGCCGGGCAACATCCGGGAACTCGAGAACGCGCTCGGCCACGGATGCATGATGACGCTCGGCGATATGATCGACGTCCAGGATCTTCCGGAGTACCTGCGCTCTCCCGCGCACAGTGCCGCTCCGGGCGTGCGGGCCGGCGCTGTGGACGACCTCACCTTCGAATCGCACGAGAAGCGCCTGATCGCCGAGGCGCTCGCGCATGCGAACGGGAACCAGTCGGAAGCGGCGCGCGCCCTGCGCATCGGCAGAGACGCACTGCGTTACAAGATGAAAAAGCACGGCCTCGATACTCCGGCAACGGGCAAAACGGCCGCGATGTAGTCGAAGCGCTCCCGGCATCCGCTTCAGGCGGTCAGGCGCGTTCGCCAGAATCGCTTCAGAAACTCGAGCAGGAGCACGACGGAAACGACGATTGCCGCGACCAGCGTAAGGTCGTCGCCGTGGAGCGCGCCAAAGCCGAACAGGGTCCGCCCGGCTGGCGTAAACAGCGCGGCGGCGACCAGCGTCACCGTGACCGCTGTGACCCAAAGAAGGGCGCGGTTCACATGATGCAGCCGGATCAGGGTCGAATCGAAGCCGCGGTTGACCAGCACCAGCCCGAGATCCAGTAATACAAGCGACACAAAGGTCAGGGCGCGGGCGTCGCCTTCGGGCACGCCGCGCGCAATCCAGATCCAATAAGTTGCGGCCAGCGGGATCAGCGTAAGCGTGCCCTGCAGGACGCTCCATGCCACCAGAGCCCGCGAGAACAGCGCACTGGTCACCGGCCGCGGAGGGCGGCGCATGATGCCGGCCTCGGCCGTCTCGGCTTCGAACACCATCGAACACACCGGGTCGATCACCATCTCGAGGAAGGCGATATGGATGGGCCCGAAGATCAGTGGGATCCCCGTTAGCAGAGGCATCAGCGCCAGTCCCGCAACCGGAACGTGCACGGCAACGATGTACGCCATCGCCTTGCGCAGATTGTCGTAAATGCGCCGGCCGAGCCGGATGGTCCGGACGATCGAACCGAAGTCGTCGTCGAGCAGAACGAGAGACGCTGCTTCCCGCGCGACGTCGGCGCCACGGCCGCCCATCGCGATGCCGATGTCCGCGGCCTTCAGGGCCGGCGCATCGTTGACGCCGTCGCCGGTCATGGCAATGATCTCGCCTGAGGACTTCAGCGCCCGTACGATGCGCAGCTTCTGCGCCGGAACGATGCGGGCGAAGACGCTGACGCGCCGCACAGCCGTTTCCAGTTCGGCATCGCTCATGCGCTCGATCGAGATACCGTCAAGCACCGATTCCGCATTGAGGCCCGCCTGTTGCGCCACCACGCGGGCGGTGAGGGGATAATCTCCCGTGATCATCACGACGCGGATTCCCGCCTCCCGGCATTCGCGAATCGCCATGGGAACCTGCGAACGCAATGGATCGGCGAGTCCGGCAAGCCCGAGAAACCGGAACGCAAAACCTCGCGGCGTGTCCGGCAGCGGGTCGCCGGCCGCAGCCTCGGCCACGGCGAGCACGCGCATGCCGGCGGACGCCATTCGATCGGTATCCCGGCCGAGCGCCACGCGCTCCGCGGCAGGGAGATGGCAAAGTTCGGCGATCGCTTCGGGCGCGCCCTTTGCCGCCACGAGATAAGGGGCCACACCCGGTCGATGCGAGGCGGCCGGCCGCCAGACGTACGTCACGGCGAGGAGGCCGGGTTGAAGTCCATAGGAACGAATCAGCGGCCGGACAGAAGCCTCTCCGCCGTCATGCAATTGCTGAAACGCGCGGTCCATCGGGTCCCAGGCGTCAGGTGCGCTGGCCAGCGCGCCGGTGGCGGCCAGATGCCGCGCTTCCGGCGATAACGCAGGGCGCTGCGCCAGGTCGATGGCTTCGGGTTGCCCGGCGGCCTGCAGAGCGACCACCGACATGCGGTTCTCCGTGAGAGTACCCGTTTTGTCGGTACAAAGGACAGTGGCTTCGCCGAGCGTTTCGATCGCGGAAGCCCGCCGCGTCAGCACACGCGCGCGCGACAGCCGCCATGCGCCCATCACCATGAAGACCGTCAGCACCAGGGGAAACTCCTCGGGCAGCATCGACATCCCGAGGGCAAGGCCCGCCAGAAGTGCATTCAGCCACGTACCGCGGAGCCAGCCATACAGCACCACCACAGCGAAGCAGCAGAGAGCGCCGACGGCGGCCGATGCGCGCACCAGCCGTGCCGTCTGCCGGGTCAGGCGCGGCGGCACGATTTCGATTTCCCCCAGAGTCTTCCCGATCCGTCCGATCTCCGTATTCGGTCCGGTCGCCCGCACCTCCGCCACTCCGTGTCCGTGAACCACCAGGGTGCCGGAGAAAACATGCGGAAGGTCGTCGCCCCCTGGGCGAGCGGCGTCTGTTTCCCCGCTCGCGGCCCGTTTCCGCACGGGCAGCGATTCACCGGTCAGGAGCGATTCATCCGCCTGCAGTTCGTGCGCCTCCAGAACGATGGCATCCGCCGGCACACGATCGCCT
>CAZXCO010000428.1:0-4569 GCA_964639095.1 uncultured Solibacteraceae bacterium | reverse complement strand
CGACTTCCTGCTGGGTCATGGCCCGATCGAGCCCGCGCAGCGTGCCTTCGACTTCCCGAAGGTAGCGGATCTTCTCGCCCAGTTTCATATCACAATCTGCAATAGATAATATTGCAATTTGTGATAGGCGTCAAGATGTTTTGTCGCAATGCCTGGCGGCGTCAGGCAGCAGGTCCGTTGTGGGGCGACTGCCGGTTGAAAGTCGTTTTGGAATGGCTCGGCAGGTCCGCGAACGCCTCCCGTGCGGGTCGGGGGACCCCGATTCCCCAGGAAAAGGCGTCCACACTCAGATCAACCACGACGAGCGCGCCGATCTGTTGCTGAAGGCGGTGACAAGCGCATCGAGATGCCCGGACGGAGTGCGTGACGTAGTGAACGGCCGGATTCTGCAGATTGAAAGCCGACAGTCAGGCTGCGATGGCAACCGGTCGAGCGCCGGCGCCGCGGAGGGTGGTGATCGAAATCCGGACGCGGTCAGCCGCGGGAGGGTCGAGCAGAAGCCTCGCAAAGTAAAAAGGCCGCGGAGTCCTTGCGGACCCCGCGGCCGGATTGCAGTTTGCGAAGGCCGGACTTAGTAGTCCAGACCCTCGGGTCCGCCGTGCGGAGGACCGGCCGGAGCGGGCTTCTTCTCCGGAATCTCGCAAACCATGGCTTCGGTCGTCAGCATGAGGCCGGCGATCGAAGACGCATTCTGCAGCGCGGAACGCGTCACCTTCGCCGGGTCGATCACGCCCGACACCACCAGGTCTTCGTACACATCGGTCTGCGCATTGTAGCCGAAATGCACGTTTTCGTTCTCGCGAATCTTGCCCATCACGATCGCGCCTTCTTCACCCGAGTTCTGCACGATCTGCCGAATGGGCTCTTCGCAGGCCCGGCGAATGATATCGACGCCGATCTGCTCGTCGCCCGGCGCCTTGAGGTCCTTCAGGGCCTTCGCCGCGCGCAGCAGAGCCACGCCGCCGCCCGGAACGATGCCTTCCTCGACCGCCGCGCGAGTGGCGTGCAGCGCATCTTCCACGCGGGCTTTCTTTTCCTTCATTTCGGTCTCGGTGGCCGCGCCGACCTTGATCACCGCCACGCCGCCAGCCAGTTTCGCCAGCCGCTCCTGCAGCTTCTCGCGGTCATAGTCCGACGTGGTTTCGTCGATCTGCATGCGGAGCTGCTTGATGCGGCCTTCGATCGCCTTGGCCTGCCCGGCGCCGTCGATGATGGTCGTGTTGTCCTTGTCGACGGTGACGCGCTTCGCCTTGCCGAGGTCTTCCAGCTTCACGCCTTCCAGCTTGATGCCGGTTTCTTCGAAGATGGCCCGGCCGCCGGTGAGGATCGCGATGTCCTCCAGCATGGCCTTGCGGCGATCGCCGAAGCCCGGGGCCTTTACCGCGCAGGCGTTCAGCGTTCCGCGCAGCTTGTTGACGACGAGAGTCGCCAGCGCTTCGCCTTCCACTTCTTCCGCAATGATCAGCAGCGGACGGCCGGAGCGCGCAATCTGCTCGAGCAGCGGCAGCAGGTCCTTCATGTTGCTGATCTTCTTTTCGTGGATCAGAATGTACGGATCGTCGAGAGCGACTTCCATGCGCTCCGGATCGGTCACGAAGTAGGGCGAGAGATAGCCGCGGTCGAACTGCATGCCTTCCACGGTCTGGAGCTCGGTCGCCATGGTCTTCGATTCCTCGACCGTGATGACGCCGTCCTTGCCCACCTTCTTCATCGCTTCGGCAATGGTGTCGCCGATCGTGTGATCGCTGTTGGCGGAAATCGTGCCGACCTGCGCGATCATGTCGCCCGAAACCGGCTTCGCCATCTTCTTCACTTCGCCGATCGCCACTTCGACGGCCTTGTCGATGCCGCGCTTCAGGGCCATCGGGTTCGCACCCGCCGCCACCGACTTCACGCCTTCGCGGAAGATCGCCTGCGCCAGAATGGTCGCCGTCGTGGTGCCGTCGCCGGCGATGTCGGAAGTCTTCGAGGCGACTTCACGAACCATCTGCGCGCCCATGTTCTCGAGCGGATCCTTCAGCTCGATTTCCTTTGCGACCGTCACACCGTCTTTCGTGATGTTCGGGCCGCCGAACTTTTTCTCGAGGACCACATTGCGGCCCTTGGGGCCGAGCGTGACCTTCACGGCGTCCGCGAGCTGGTTCACGCCCCGCAGGATGGCCTGGCGGGAATTCTCAGCGTAGATAATCTGTTTTGCCATGGATTGTTTTTCTCCTTGTTAACCGGCCCGGAACTAGCTGGCCTTCTTGGCCGTCTTGGGCTGCTGTTCGAGAATGCCGAGCACCTCGTCTTCGCGCATGATCATCAGTTCTTCGCCGTCAATCTTGATTTCGTTGCCGGAATACTTTCCGAAAAGAATGCGATCGCCCGGCTGCACGTCGAGCGGTACGATCTTGCCGTCTTCCAGACGCTTGCCCTTGCCTACGGAGACGACCTCGCCCTCCTGCGGCTTTTCCTTCGCACTGTCGGGGATGTAAAGACCGCCGTGCGTCTTTTCAGCTTCGCTTTCCACACGTCGGACCACAATCCGGTCATAAAGCGGACGAATATTCATTCAGGAATCTCCATTGAAATTTTGGGGGGTGAAGCAACTTGGGGAGGTACACCCAATCCCATGAACATTATTAGCACACTCGACCATCGAGTGCTAATGAATTACAGCTAAGTAGTTGATCGTACTGATAATGCAAATCTTGACAATTGAACGCTAAGATAATCGGACATGCGGACGTAACAATCCCGTTTCACCGCCCCGAAGCCACCCGAAATCCACTGTCCGGTCTTAGCATTTTCACAGGAGGTCAAAATGTTCGCGATTACAGGCATCACAGGAAAGGTCGGAAGCAGCGTGGGTCGCAATCTCCTTGCGGCCGGTAAGAAGGTTCGCGCCGTGGTGCGGAACGAAGCGAGAGCGGGCGAGTGGGCCGAGCGCGGCTGCGAGATTTCGCAGGCCGACGTCACTGACGTGAATGCACTGCGCCGCGCATTTGCCGGAACGGAAGGCGTATTTGTGCTTCTCCCGACACCCATCGATCCGTCTCCCGGCTTCCCCGAGTCCAGACAAATGATTACCGCGCTGCGGCAGGCGCTCGAAGCCGCCCGGCCGGCGCGCGTTGTTTGCCTGTCCACCATCGGGGCTCAGGCCACGCACACGAGTCTTCTGACGCAGTTGCAGATCCTGGAAGGGACCCTGGAAACCCTGCCTCTACCCGTCGCCTTTCTGCGGGCCGCCTGGTTCATGGAGAATTTCCTGTGGGACGTCGAGCCCGCTCGCGAAACCGGTGTCATTCCGAGCTTTCTCCAGCCGCTCGACAAACCCTTTTCCATGGTGGCAACGGAAGATATCGGCCGAACCGCCGCCACGCTGCTGGGCGAGAGCTGGGAGGGCCGGCGAATCGTCGAACTCGAAGGGCCGAAAAGAGTCACTCCGAACGAAGTCGCCGCGACTTTCGCGAGAGTGCTCGGCCGAACGGTCCATGCGGAGGCCGTGCCGCGCGATCAATGGGAGCACCTGTTCCGGTCCCAGGGCATGAAGAACCCGGAGCCTCGTATACAGATGCTGGACGGGCTCAATCACGGATGGATCGCGTTTGAAAGCGGCGAAGCGCACACCCTGAAGGGCACGACCACTCTGGAGACGGTTTTGCGTTCGCTGGTCCAGCGCGGCGCCGCGGGGGCTGGGCGATAAGCGCCAGACTCAGACCCGCTGCACCGCCGAAGCGTCCATGAGGGACCACAAGTCCTCGAGGGTGCCCCGGGTCGTCAGCATGTTTCCCACGGCGATCCGCAGAATGTAACGGCCGTGCGCCACGGTCGAGGAAAGGAAGAAGCGTCCGGAGCTGTTGATCGCGTCCAGCAGGCGCCGGTTTTCGTCGTCGGAGCCGCGCAGCCGGAAGCAGATCACGGAGAGCCGCGCCGGAGCGCAGATTTCGAACCTCGGATCGGCGGCGATGCGGTCATGAAGCGAGCGCACCATCGCCACGTGCTCGCGAATGATCGCGGCCAGGCCTTCGCGCCCGTAGTAACGCAGCACGAACCAGAGCTTGAGCGCGCGGAAGCGGCGGCCGAGCGGGATCCCGTAATCCATCATGTTGAGGCCTCCGTCGCTGGTCCGCAGGATTTCAGGCACAAGCGAAAAGGCCTGCCGCAGCACCTCGGGCCGCCGGCAGTAGAAGACGCTGCAATCGACGGGAACCATCAGCCACTTGTGCGGATTGAACACCAGCGAATCCGCCCGTTCGCAGCCAGCAAGCACCCAGCGCAATTCCGGCGCTACGGCCGCCGATCCGGCATACGCCGCATCCACATGCAGCCACAGACCTTCGCGCCCGGCGATATCGGCGATGGCCGGAACCGGGTCGACGGCCGTCGTCGAAGTGGTTCCCACCGTCGCCACGACACAGCAGGGCCGCAGGCCGGCTTCGCGGTCGTGTCGAATGGCTTCCAGAAGCAGGTCAGGCCGCATCCGGAATTCCGCGTCGCTCGCGATACTCCGGACATGGCGCCGCCCGAAGCCGAGCGCCATCGCGCCTTTCTCGACCGAGGAATGGGCCTGATCGGACGTGTAGA
>CAZXCO010000427.1:0-4776 GCA_964639095.1 uncultured Solibacteraceae bacterium | reverse complement strand
GGGCGCGCCGCAGGGGACATTGGGGGCATGCCAGTCCACGGCCACGCCTCTCTTGCCGACATCAGCGGAAGTAAAGGCGCCGCTCGGGGTCGTCAGAACAAAACTGTTGGCGGACACCGTCGCGTCGGATGCCCAGCGATAGTCCCCTTTGGCGCAACCGGAACCCGGACAGCCGGAGTATGGCCCCGCCATCAGGTCCACAGTCGATGACGTCTGGCCCTTTGCAAAACCGGCAACCAGCAGCAAAGCCAGCACGGGGAGGCACGCGCCGAGAATGTGGAGCGCCCGTTTAGCCGGCGAGACGATTACTCGCGACGGCTCTATAGAATCGTTTGTAACGACAGCTCGAATTTCAGACAAATTTCCTCCAATCCGCCACTCAGGCGTGTGAAAACACTCGTTTAGAGAGCCCGGCCGAAAATCGGTCCAGGTACTGAAGCGAACTAATGAGCGCCGGGACAGAAGTCGCCGAGGCGACGTGTCTCAGGCGCTTTCGCGTGGTTATGGAGCCGGTGTTTTCTGACGGGACAGATCAGGCCTGCTGAGTGGTGGCCGTCCGGTAACCGGCAGTCGTATCAAGACTGAAAGGCGCTGTGGAACAACAAGCAACCGGCTTGTATCCCGCGCCGTCGTGTTACGTGCTTTCGCGGGTTACGGAAACAGCGTGCGGCGGCAGTAAGTGCAGTGGAAGCCGCAGCCCTCTCCAGATACCGGCTCGCTTGCTGCCTCACGCCGGTGTGTGAGGATGCGTCTGGCGAAGTGAGAGGCTTTGGGACGAGCGGAGACCCGTGGTTATAAACGAGGAATGATCCCAGCCGAAGCTGACTCCATGTCGTATTCAATCGGAGCAGTGAAGCGGGCACTGCTCCGTTTGCAGACAATCTGTTAGTGATGGCAATGCAAACCATCGATTTCGGAACACTCGGATATAGATCGGACCTTTTCGTGTGAGATACCGGAATTGTTGGAAATGACGCACAAAGGTTCTTCATCGTTTTCGTTAAAGTCTCCGAAAAGTAGCAGCACTATGACGGGTAATGCGCACTGCTTTTTGCAATTCTATTGGCGGAAACCTTAATTCGCACGCGTTTCACAAACTGCTTCAACTGAGTCAGGGAGAAGAGAAACCGAAAGTTGGCCCGGCCATTGTTTATACCGTGGCCAGACCAACTTGCAATGTCAATAACTTACGGAGGGAGTGTCTGGCTGTAAAAACTCAGTAAAGAAAATTTACTGGTACCTGCTTTGCTCAGGTAACTGGAGCCTTGAACAACTGTTGATTTGTGGTCGTCCGCCTGCTGTCTCCGTGCGCCGGATCACGCACGGGCGTATCAGCAGAAACGAACTTGCCTCGAGTGAATCATCCGCGCTCCCTGCGCGATTTGCGGATGCGGCTTTCCAGCGAACAGGCATGCCGCGACCTTCTGTTCGAGTTGCGCTGGCCCGATGGTTTCGTATGCTCCCGCTGCCACGGTCGCAAGGCATGGACTGTCGACGGAACGTTGTATGAATGCGCCTCGTGCGGGCTGCAGACCTCTGTGACGGCGGGAACGATATTTCAGAACACCCGGGCGCCGCTGTCGCTCTGGCTTCGGGTTATCTGGTGGATCACTGGTCAGACCAGGCTAACGACCGCCTCGTCACTCCAGCGGATCAGCGGACACAGCAGCTACGAAACGGCATGGACCTGGTTGCAGAAACTCCGCCGGGCGATGGTTCCCCGGCAAGGAGAGAAGCTGAGGGGCGTTGTGGAACTCGGCTACGTGCGGCTTCCTGTTGGTCGCAAACCGCATCATCCCGGGGAAGGCTTCCGCGAGGTGACGATTGCGGTAGCTGTACAAGCGGAAAACAGCGGTATCGGGCCGATCAGGATACGTTCCGGCGTCAAGACCGGGAACCTGCAGCAGTTCATCGAATCAGCTGTGGCGAAACACAGCGTTCTGGTGACGCCTCCGTTATTTCCCGTGCGAGGGTTAGGTGGACTTGGTTATATTCAGGAACGACCTCAGCCGAGACAGGGAAAGAAAGAAGTCGAAACTCCGCCACGGGTTGAAGCCGTTGTTTCCGAACTCACGCAATGGCTGCACGGGTTGAAAACGCGACACCAAATAACCCATCTGCAGTCCTGGATCGACGAATTTGTCTACCAGCACAATTCCCGCCGGCTCAAAAACCGCGGTCAGCGATTTATCGATCTGTTGCGACGGGCTGTCATGGCAAGCCCGCATCCGGGCCCGCACGCAGGATAGACACTGAGCGGGCGCGCGCAGCGCGACGATTCCGGATCGCGAACCCCTTTGAAATTGAACTCCTGTGACTTCCGGGCGCCGGGCGCAATCTGCCCGGCGATTTTTTTGCTTTGGGATGTCTGGGCTGAACGCCTTTTCAGATGTGCGGAATGTAGTGGAGCAACTGCAGCTGTGCTCTCCGGATGACTTCCGTAACTTATTGATTTTATTGGAGCGGGAGACGAGAATCGAACTCGCAACCAACAGCTTGGAAGGCTGTGACTCTACCATTGAGTTACTCCCGCTCGCTGAGGTTATTCCGATTGTAGCTCACCCGTAATGACCCGCAAGGACCCGGCTGCATGCGCCGTCTATCCACCCAGATGAATACCAATGGCGGCGTTTTCCGCCGGACTCGCTGACGAGTACTCGTATCGTTCGGCGACACGCAGGAACTTCTGCAGCTCGTCAGGCGTGGGCGGCAGTAGGAAGGCTCCCGCTGTTACGGGCCTCCCGATTTCCCGAAAAAACCTCCCCAGTTTCGGCGTCGTCGTCAGCAGCTGCACAGCCGGCTCACTCGAGATATTCCGCCATGCGTGCCTGAGATTGCTCGAGAGGTACATGAATTCCCCTGCTTTCAAATCCCGCCACTCGGGATTTTCCTCCCGGTCGCAAGATACCTGGACAGTGCCCGAAAGAAGGAAGAAGCTCTCCAGATCAGGGTGGCTGTGAAGCGGGCTTGACGCAGTACGCGGAATCGGTTTCATCCGGCGGCGTCAGGAACTCGATCGTCGGACCCATCACGTCGAGAACGCCCCATGTTCCCCGCTTGATCACGTAAGTACCTGGCATCGCGTAAATCGATGCCAGATCATGAAGAATGGTCGTTCACCGTCCGCTCGTCTGGACGCTGACGAACCACTTGCCTTACCTCTCCTGTACGTTTCCTTAACTTCTCATTTTCCCCGCGTGGACAAAGCAACCGGCAGTTGGCTACCATGTCCTCCAACGCACCTAGTACTAGTACTCATAGTACTGAGTATGAACGCGCACAATTTTTACTCAGGAGAGAAGTTTGCAAGTTTTACCAATTCATTATATTCCTGCCGCGTTCCTTCGTCCGGGCCGCATTGCCTTCCGAGCCCTTTTCGCAATCGCACTTTCCGGACTGTTTACAATCCTGAGCGCCGCCTCAACAGACGCGGTGCCGACATCCGGCCTGCAGTTATGGCTCACGCCCGAAAGCATCGCGGCGTCCGGCTCCGCCGTTCCTACCTGGCATGACGCCTCCGGACACAGCGATGCCGTGCAGGCCACTGCCGCGAACCAGCCTTCCGTCGTTTCTTCCTGTGTTCACGGCCTCTCGTGCGTTCGTTTCGATGGCGCCGCTCATTATCTGGGCTTCAACGACCCGATCAACGGGCTGACAGGCCTCACGCTCATTCTGGTCTCCGCTTCGGCCAAAGACACCGACGGAGCCTGGAATGGAACGGAATCCGCTCCGCTCTTGTGGGACGAGACAGCGGACTGGGGCAGCGTGCACCTGAGCCCGTTTCAAAGCAACATTCGATTCCGCTTCGGCACCGGCCAGCCGAACAATCTGCCGGCTTATACCCGGCCGGCGTCCATAGGGAATTCCTTTTCGATCACGACCGCGATAAAGGACGGCGCCACAGAATCGTTGTATGTCAATGGCGAATCGGTGCAGACTTTGTCCGGGCAACTCCCGGCCATTTCGGGCGCGTCTCCTTCGGGATATATCGGGCGCGGCTATAACAACACCTGGTTCACCGGCGATATCGCCGAGGTTCTGGTTTTTAACCGGGCGCTGTCGGATGCCGAGCGGCAGAGCGTGGAAGCGTATCTCGCCGCGAAATATTTCGACCCCGCTCCGGCTGCTCCGGACTCCCCCGTCTCCAGCAATCAGCCTCCGGTCGTATCGGCGGGTGGGGATCAGTCGGCGGCGGGTCTTTCCGGAGTCACATTGCAGGGATCCGCAACGGATGACGGCCAGCCCAATGGCAGCAGCCTGACGTATGCGTGGAGCATGGTGAGCGGTCCGGGAAGCGTGGCCTTCTCCGATCCTGCGTCGGCTGTCACAACAGCGAATTTCTCGGCAGCTGGCACTTACGTTCTGGCCCTGACCGCCAGCGATGGCACACTCGATGCCAGCGCCCAGACCACCGTTAACGTGGACGCGGCAGCGGCAGAACAACCACAACAACCAGCAGCATCCCAGGGCGACCCGGCGGCCGATGTTGTCTATCCCGCGAACTCCGGGGTGATCAACGTGAAGGACTACGGCGCAGCGGGCGATGGCGTCACCGACGATACGGCGGCGATCCAGGCGGCAGTGAGCGCGGGAATCAAGAACAACGGCAACGTGGTCTACTTCCCGGCCGGCACCTATCTGGTTTCCGACACCATCTGGTGGGCCGATTTCGGCAGCACGCCGGCCCAGGCCACGGCCACCGTGGACCCGGCGCGCGGCTGCATCACCGGCATCTCGGTGCAGAACGGCGGCCACGGCTACGTCAACGGCTGGAAC
>CAZXCO010000426.1:0-9500 GCA_964639095.1 uncultured Solibacteraceae bacterium | reverse complement strand
ACGGAGCGGTGAATTTGAATTTCCCCGCGGTCACCGGCGGGACGTTCTTTTACTCCGGCGGCGAAACATTGTACTTCTCGCCCGATGGAACATTCTGCTTCGGAGGCTCCCCCGTATCCACCGATCTTCTAATCGGCGTGCGGAATCCTGATGCGGGGACTTCTCAGACTCTGAGCGGGATCTATTACGGCGCGGGCATCGACGAGAATGAATACTTCCTGACAAAGGGAGCCGCGGCATTCGAGACCCATTACGGCGCATTCAACGCCAGTGGAGGAAAGATCGTTGAGGCCGACCGCACGCAGGATTCCGTAAGAGGAGTGACTTTCACCAACACGATCTCCTCCACGTATCCAACAGCGATCAACGGAACCTACACCAGTGTGGGACAAACCCAGTACGCCGTCAACGGCAGCGGTTCGGTGCGGATCGGCGCCGGGATCGGGCCGTTTCTCAGTATCAGTGTGGCGTTCAAGGGCCCGACGTTTTCCGGCACAGGGGTTTACCTCAATCCCATGGGAGTTTCCAACGCGGCCAGCTTTGCGCCCTTCACCGCCGGCATCAGCCCGGGCGAGTATATCGTCCTCTACGGCTCGGGGCTGGCAGCTGTGACCGAGTCCGCCAATACCCTGCCCCTGCCCACGCAACTGGACGGGGTGCAGGTAATGATGAACGGGACGGCGGCTCCTTTGTTTTACGTCAGTCCGGGGCAGATTTCAGCAATCGTGCCCTCTGTAACCACCACCGCAGTGGCGCAAATCCAGGTAATCAACAACGGCACGCCCTCGAATACTGTGACGCAGTTCGTCCGGAAGACCTCGCCCGGGCTGTTCACGAATCCGCCCGATGGCGTGAGCCTCGGAGCTGTTGAACACGCCGACGGATCGCTCGTGAACGAGTCGAGTCCGGCGAGACCCGGTGAAACGATCCAGGCATTTCTGACCGGGCTCGGTCCGGTGTCTCCCGCGGTTCCCGACGGCCAGGCGGCGCCGACAACCACACTCAGCCGCACGACCAATCAGTTCACCGCCTTTATCGGATGGGCGAACTCAACTGTAACGTTTTCAGGCCTGGTGCCGACGCTCGCGGGGCTTTACCAGGTGAATGTTCTGGTGCCGGCTGTGGTTCCGACCGGGGATCAGATTTTCGAGATCGACGGGCCGGACAGCAACAGCACGCAGGGAATTATCCCGGTCCTTTCCAGCACGACCCAGCAACTGCCGCCCGCGGCGGAAGCAGGAAAGGCCCGTCTCGCCGTTCGCCGCTGACCGCGCTGATTTACTGAGGGGTCGGCACTGGGTCCAGCATCTGCGCGACGGGAAATTCTCCCGCCGCCTGCTGGTCCCGGACCAGTTGGCGGGCGACAGGCCGGATCGAAGGCAACTGGAGCGCGAACATCAGGCTTCCGGCGAGGCAGACCGCCGCCCCCGCGAGAAGCGTCAGGCGCACGCCGAAAGCGTTCGCTGCAAAGCCCGCCGCCATGGCGCCGAAGGGGCCGATCCCGAGGTACATCATCGAATAGACGCTCATCGCCCGGCCGCGCAGGTGGTCGGGCACCATCGACTGAATCAGGGTGTTCGAGGCTCCGACCTGGATCATCACGCCGAAGCCCGCCAGAAACAACATCGCGCAGGAGAGCCCCATCCGGCCGGAAGCCGCGAATCCGGCCAGGGACACGGCAAAAACCGCCGCGGCGGAGGGTATCAGGATCGTGAACCCGCGGAGAGCAGTGCGTGAGGCCAACAGCAGCGCTCCGGCAAGAGCCCCAAGACCGGTGGTTCCCATCAGGATGCCAAGACCCTGCGCTCCGGCGTGGAGAATGCGGTCGGCAAAAATCGGCATCAAAACCGTGTACGGCATACCGGCGAAACTGACCGTTGCGATCAATTTCACGATGGCGCGGATCGGCAGCGTTCTTCCCACATAGTGAAAGCCTTCCCGGATGGTCGCCCAGGCCGACGTCAGCGCGGGCGCGGGGCGGAACGGCGCGACATCCATCAGCAGAAGGCCTGAAATGACCGCGACATAGCTGATGCCATTGACGAAGAAACACCAGCCCTCGCCGATTTTCGCCACGAGCAGGCCGGCGACGGCCGGTCCGACAATCCGCGCTCCGTTGAACATGGAGGAATTCAGGGCAATGGCGTTCATGAGATCGCCTCGCCCCACCATTTCAACGAAAAAGGATTGCCGGGCGGGAATGTCGAAGGAATTGACCACGCCCAGCATGGACCCGAGCACGAAAATCTCCCAGACCCGGATGCGGTTGGTCAGCGTGAGCGTCGCCAGCGTAAGCGCCAGCAGCATGGAAGCGCTCTGGGTCGCGATCACGATGCGATGCCGGCTCACGCGGTCGGCTGTGTAGCCCGCAATGGGTGAGAGAACGAAAATGGGAATCTGGGCGGCGAAACTGGCCAGTCCCAACAGGGCAGCCGAACCGGTGAGGCGGTAGATCAGCCAGGCTTCCGCCACCGACTGCATCCAGGTTCCGATCAGCGAAATCAGCTGGCCAGCGAAGAACAGCCGGAAATTCCGGTGCCGGAGCGCCCTCAGCGTATTCGACTTCACCACCTGGCCCCTTCTGATTTCGATCCTAGCAGGCGCGGACGCGGTGCCGCCCTCCGCGGAAGGGACGACGGCGCCGATCTCCCGCATCGGGGCGATTTCACGGCACTTCCGGCGGCCACCGAAAAGAAAGAGTTGCTTTTCCGGCCACATTCAGGCACGATGGAAAGTTTTCCACCTCACGAACAGTAAAAGCGCATGCTCGTACGAGTCCTCTATCACGACCACTGTTTCGATGGCGCCGCTTCGGCCGCGTTTTTCACCCGGTTTATCCGGGGGGCGTTTTATCCGGACGCCGGTTTTCAGTACACCGGCATGGCGCACCGGGCCTCCCAGATCTTCGAAGACAGCCTCTTCGACGGCGACGAGAATGCCATTGTCGATTTCAAGTACTCGAGCAACCCGAAGCTGACCTGGTGGTTCGATCACCATCAGAGCGCCTTCCTCACTCCCGAGGACGCGGCTCATTTCCGCGCCGAGCACTCGGAAAAGAAAATGTACGATCCGGCCTTCAAATCGTGCACCAGTTTCATCTCCGCCATGGCGCGGCGGAAGTGGGGGTTCACGGCGCCGGATCTCGATGACCTCGTCCACTGGGCCAATATCATCGACGGCGCGCAGTATGCGGACCCGAAGACGGCCGTAGAGCTTGGCGCTCCGGCGATGAAACTGACGCTGGTGATCGAGAGTTCCAAGGGTTCCGACGTCGTCCAGAAAATCATCGGCTATATGCAGCGGATGACGCTGGCCGAAATCGCAGCGCGGGCGGACATTCAGGAGATCTTCAAGCCCCTTTATGAGCGACATCTGAAATCGCTCCACATCATTCGCGACCGGGCGAGCGAATCGGGCGGGGTGATTACATTCGACCTGACGGGCTGCGATCTGGAGGGCTACAACAAATTCATCCCCTATTATCTGTATCCGAAAAGCACGTACACGGTATCGGTCAGCCCTTCGAGCTTCCGGACGAAGATCTCGGTGGGGTCGAACCCGTGGGCGCCGGAAGAACCGCGCCATAATCTGGCGACGATCTGCGTACGTTATGGAGGGGGCGGTCATGCACGCGTGGGTGCGATCAGCCTCGAACCCGGTCAGGAGGATCAGGCGCGCCGGGTGGCCGCCGAGATCGCTACGGAATTGCGGAGCTGAGAAAGCGGCCCGTGTGCGACGCGGCGACGGTCGCGATGTATTCGGGCGTGCCTTCGGCCACAATCCGGCCGCCCGCTTCCCCGCCCTCCGGACCCATGTCGATGATCCAGTCGGCGGCCCGGATCACGTCGAGATTGTGCTCGATCACGAGCAGCGATCCGCCGTTTTCGATGAGCCGATCGAAGGCCGCGAGCAGCTTCCGGATATCGTCGAAGTGCAGCCCTGTTGTTGGCTCATCGCAGATGAAGAGCGTGCCGGCGTTCGTCGATTGCGCGAGGTGAGCGGCGAGTTTCACGCGCTGCGCTTCGCCGCCTGAAAGCGTGGTGGCGGACTGACCCAGCCTCAGGTATCCGAGGCCCACCTCATCGAGAAGTTTCAGCCGTGAAACGAGCCGGGGCGTATCGTGGAAAAATCCGATAGCCTCCCGCACGGTCAACTGCAGCACCTCGTGTACATTCAGGCCCTTGTACCGGATATCCAGAATGCCGCTCTTGAAGCGGGCGCCCTTGCATTCGTCACAGACCAGTTCGACGTCGGCGAGGAACTGCATCTCCACCGTCACGGTACCGTCGCCCTGGCAGACCTCGCAGCGCCCGCCGGGCACGTTGAAGGAGAAGTGACCGGCCGTGTATCCGCGCTTCTCCGCAGCCGGCAAAGCTGCGAAAAGGGACCGGATAATATCGAAACCCTTGATATAAGTGATCGGGTTGGAGCGGGGCGTGCGACCGATGGGCGTCTGATCGATCATCACGACCTCATGGATGGCGTCGGCGCCCTCCATACGCGCGCAACTCAGACGAGGGCCCGCCGCGTCTTCCGGATCCTCGTCGCCTGTACCATCATCCGCGTCGCCGGCACGCTGCTGCAGATTCGCCTGCAAAGACCTGTAGATCACGTCGTGAACGAGAGTCGATTTCCCGGAGCCGGAAACACCCGTGACGACGGTCAGCATTCGGAGCGGAATCGTGACATCGATGCCCTTGAGGTTGTGAAGGCGCGCATTGAAAAACCGGACCGTCTTTTTCGGATTGACCTCCCGGCGTTCCTTCGGCGCGGCGACCTGCAGATCCCGCCGCAGGTAGTGGCCGGTGAGCGAGCCGTTTTTTTCCGCGATCAGGGCCGGAAAATCGCCTTCGAAGACAATGCTGCCGCCATGCTCGCCCGCGCCGGGGCCCAGATCGACGATATGGTCCGCCGAGCGCATCACATCCGGATCGTGCTCGACGACGAGAATGGTGTTCCCGAGGTCGCGCAGTTCGAAAAGAATGCGGATCAGGCGCGCCGTGTCGCGGCTGTGCAGCCCGATCGAAGGCTCATCCAGCACGTAACAGGCGCCCACAAGGCGCGACCCGAGACAGGTGGCCAGTTGTATGCGCTGCGCTTCGCCGCCCGAGAGTGTCGACGAAAGGCGGTCGAGCGTCAGGTAATCCAGACCGACATCGTTGAGGAACCGCAGGCGCTGCTCGATTTCGACGAGAATCTTGCCGGCAATTCCCTGCTCCTCAGGGGTCAGCTCGACGTGCGAGAAGAACTCGAGCGCGTCGGCGATATTCATGCGAACCGCCTGGGCGATGGTCTTCCCTCCGACCCTGGCGTAGAGAGCTTCCCGCCGCAGGCGCGACCCGCCGCAATCCGGGCATATCGCGTAGCCGCGATACCGGCTCAGAAACACGCGCACGTGCAGCTTGTACTTCTTCGTGTCGAGAAGATTGAAAAACTGCCGGACACCGTCGATTCCTCTGCCGCCTTCGAGCGCCAGTCGCTGCTCTTCTTCGGTCAGATCGCAGAACGGAACATCGAAGCGCACGCGCCCGGCGGCCTGCCTTTTGAAATCGGCCAGCCATCCCTTTCCTTTGGGCCTGGTCCATGGGTCGATGGCGCCTTCGTTGAGAGAGAGAACGCGATTGGGAACGATCAGATCGAGAGAATAGTCGATCGTATTTCCAAAGCCCTGGCAGCGCGGGCAGGCTCCGGCCGGACTGTTGAAGCTGAAAAGAATGGGCTCGGGTTCGCGAAACTCCAGATTGTCGTGCTTGCACATGAAGCGCTCGCTGAACGGATGGCGCTCGCCTGTGCGGGCGTTGTGGAAGAGCACCTCGCCCGATTCGCGATAACAGGTTTCGACCGTATCGACAATGCGCTGGTGCAGACCGGATGCGATCGCGATGCGGTCCGCCAGAACGAAGACGGGCTGATTCCAGTCGATATCGAGAAGAGACTCGGGCGTGGAAAACTCAAAAACCGTTCCGTTCTGCCAGAGCCGGTTGAACCCGCGTGCGCGAAGTTCATTGAGCACCAGTTTCGGAACCTGCCCCCGCTCGTGCCGGACCGGGAACAGAACGAGAAAGCGTTCTCCCTCGGGCTGGGCGAGCATGTTCCGGGCAACCTGGTCCACCGTATCCTTCTGGACGCGGCGGCCGCACTCGGGACAGAATGTGCGGCCCGCCCGGGCCCAGAGCAGGCGCATGAAATCGTAGATCTCGGTGGACGTGGCGACGGTCGAACGCGGGTTTCGGGTCGTGTTCTTCTGCCGGATGGCGATGGCAGGAGCGATGCCGTCGATTTCATCCACTTCCGGCTTTTCCATGCGTTCCAGAAACTGACGCGCATAGGCCGAGAGGGATTCGACATACCGGCGCTGGCCCTCCGCATAGATGGTGTCGAAGGCGAGTGAGGACTTGCCGGAGCCGGAAACCCCGGTGATGACCGTCAGCTTGTTATGCGGAATGGCAAGGGTCAGGTTCTTGAGGTTGTGGAGGCGTGCTCCGTGGACAACGATCTGGCCGAAACTGGTCTGCGTGCTCAAGAAAATCGATTGGCGAGTGCCGGTGGGAATGAGAAACTACATTTTAGCAATCCGGCGTTCGGAGTTGCCGCCCGCCGGAAGACGTCCCGCCGCGTCAGATGTTAGGCAGCAGGTCGAAATACTCGTCGTCTTCATTCTTTCCGCCCTCCCCGAGGCCGACCTGCTTCTCGGATTGAATGAACTCGATGCGCTCGATCCATTTGACCATCTTGTAGCCCAGTTGGTTCTCCACGCGGAGACGGAGG
This sequence comes from uncultured Solibacteraceae bacterium, assembly GCA_964639095.1. Lineage (GTDB taxonomy): Bacteria > Acidobacteriota > Terriglobia > Bryobacterales > Bryobacteraceae > BOG-234. The sequence continues at coordinate 2,732 of CAZXCO010000426.1, read as the reverse complement.
GGAGCCCCGTACACTGTGGGCAACGACTTGCCGTTCATTTCGAAAGCCAGCATACACTCCGGCTTCAGGACGTTTTCGAGCAATTGCGTGTCGTAATAAGCGCCGCCATAAAGGGAGTCGCCGAAGGAGAAGAATGCCACCACGCGCGCTGCGGGCAGCGGGCGGACGAGGTCGATCAGCGCCCGCATCGGCACGCCTCCCCATTTCGCAATGCCCGTCCATCCCTGAATACAGTGATGCATGGTGATGTGTTCGATTGTTCCGAGGTGGCGGAGATCGGCCAGTGAGAGGTCGACGGGATTTTCCACCAGACCCCCGACTCGCAGTCTGTAATCTCCGAAATCCCGGGTCGCAAGCTGTTTCCAGTCCGCTCGCTCGGGCATTTTGCCGTTGGGCCAGAAATGCGGGGAGATGTCCTTCTCGCGATAGCGCTGGCGCGGATTCAAACGATTCAGCGTGATCAACTGCATCGGATAGGTCACGAAGTTCAGAGCGTGCTGGAGAGCGCGCGGCCGGTACCAGGAGAAATAGTGCGCCACGATCCACGTCAGGAGCACGACCGCGATTCCCACAAAACCGAAAATCACGCCGGCGGGGTTGTAATCGTCGGTACCCATGACGATGTGGTTCATATTGCGGACAAGACCGGTCATCACGACCAGCGTGACGTGCACGACCAGGAATGCGAGAAAACCGCACATGTTCAGGAAATGAATCGACCGTGCAGACTGGCGGCCGCCGAAGATCCGCGGGAATGCCGGAAAGCGGTTCACCACGGCGGGCGACATGGCGATGCCGGTGAGGATGGCGGTCGGGCCGAACACAAATACAGCCGAGAAGTAAGCGATCTGCTGGAGAGCATTGTAGCCGTAGAACCCGTTGGGCTCCGGAGGCAGGTGGAAGGTCGCATAGTGGACCCACGTATTCCATGCCTGGGCGACGACAACCGGCGAGGTGGGCACGATGCGGCGCCATTGCTCGGTCAGGAACAGCAGGATCACAAAGAGAACGCCGGTGAAGATGAACCCGTGGACGTTGATGAAATGCCAGGCCCGTGCCACTCCGATGGTGTGGCGGTAGCCGGGGGTGGCGATGACGGGCGAGATGTAGCGGGCGTCGTCTTTGGCGGTCCACAGCCGGTCACGGGGCACGCGAACCGGTGTGAAGCGAATCCATTCGCTGCCGGGGGTGCAGTGATTGTTGAAGTACAGGCGGGGATGATCGAAAAGGATCGACAGCCCGCTGCGAATCAACATGGTGACAAAGAGAAAGTTAAAGAAATGGCAGTAACGGACCCAGAGGGGAAATCCGTGCGGACCGGCGAAGTTATTCGGAGAAATCTGCGGGACGGGGGCGATGGGGGGCATACCGGCGATACCGGCTTCGATCCATGCGGCGGCAATGGGCAGCAAAATCAGAAGGCCGGCGATCGCCAGAACGCGGGGGCTGATCCAGATCCGGAAGCGCCGGTCTGGAGGATAGTGGACGGCGGCATGCGCTGCGTCGAAGTCGATCATACGCGATTTCCGCTCTGCCGCGCGTCGGGCGCTTGCCACCTTGGTCTGGTTTGGAAAACGGCCCAGTCCGGGACACCGGATCGCCGCGGCGCCGGCAGACAACGTTTCCATTTTGCGCTATTGAAGTGTCTTCCGGTTACGTTCAGTTTCAATTTTCCGGGGTTCGGAACGGGATTTATGCCTTGTGTTATAGTGTGGCTGAACCAGCCGCCTGCGAAGGAACGAGTTTCAAAGGAGGGCGGCGCGTGTGGATTTCAAGCGGGAGTAATTCAGTGGTAGAATGCCAGCTTCCCAAGCTGGTCACGCGGGTTCGAGTCCCGTCTCCCGCTCCAACGAAATGAATAACTTACGAATCGAGTGCCGCTGGAAAGGGCGATAGTGATCGAGGTTCACTACTCCAAAGCACTTGCGGATGACGAAGAAATGCCAGCGACCGCTGAATCGGAAAGTGGAATGCAGTGGGGCCGTTGACATTGGCCGCACCGATTTGCCGGCGCACGTTGAGGGAATGCGCTCAGTCGCGCCCCCTCCGGCGCATTGCTGCATGTTGCCTCATACATCCGACCCGGGGGGGTGCCGAACCATGCAAGTCCCTCGTCCATTTGGACACGCGTTCAAGTTCCAGGTGTCGTCGCGGTGCAAACTCGCTCGCTGGAGGTCTCGATCAACCGGGGATGAACATCCCTGCCATGGCGGGTGACCCAAATCAACAAACGATCGTCGAATGGGCCAAAATCGACATTCGTGGCAGGAACGTCGAGCGGTGCCATTAGCCCCTGTGCCGAAGGCGGATGGGACAAGGACGTCAAACACCGTACGGCGGAGATAAATTGGCGTTCGGGGGAAGGCGGGTCAGAATCTGAACTCCTGCTACCCACCGGTTCGCCTTCCCCAAGCCCCACCAGGATTGAGCTCCAACTCAGCATTATCGATAGCCACCCGAAGCCGTGAGAGTCTCACCTGTAAGCAACCCGAGATGTGGCACGTCTGCGTCGGCGCCATCCATACCGGACCGGCGTCGCCAATCCTGCAAACCGTTTACCCGCACAATAGAGCCGGCATGCGTGATTGTGCTCACACCTTGTGTCCCGCCGTCGTACCGGAGGCGTACAGGACCACGGCACCGTCGTCAGCCCCCATTTGCCTTCCTTGCGGCGTACGCGTCCAAGGACCCATTTAACGCCGGAGGCTTCGTTTCAACGCGAAATTCAGGCC
>CAZXCO010000425.1:0-8071 GCA_964639095.1 uncultured Solibacteraceae bacterium | reverse complement strand
ACCGCATAGGCCTATCTTAACTGATCCGGCATGGGGAAGTTCCGATAGACCAGAAAGAAACTCCAGATCGTCAACAGCATGCAGACGGTGGCGAGCACGCGCCAGACGCCCTCGCGGGCGACGGATGAGCGAACGGGAGTGCCCGCCGCATACCCGATGGCGAAGCCGGCCGCCAGGCCGCCGATGTGGGCCCAATTATCCACGCTCAATCCCGGAATCAGTCCGAAGGCAATGATATAGACCACCCACCGGGCGTAGAAATTGCGTATGGCGCGGCCAACCGAAGACCGGTTGGCGACGCCGAAGGCGATCATGGCTCCGATCAGTCCCATGATGCCCGCCGAGGAACCGATCGAGGGCACGAGCGGGTTCATGACGGCGCTCAGATAAAAGCCGCCGACCGTCCCCGCGAAATAGAGCACCAGATAGCGGGGCGTTCCGTAAACCTGCTCGACCTGCGCTCCGATATCGTAGAGCACCCAGCTGTTCATCAGAATATGAAGCCAGCCGCCATGCAAAAATCCGGCGGTCACGAGCCGCCAGTACTCATGATTCTGAAAAATGTAAGGGCCGAACTTGGCGCCCAGGGCGCCGATCGCGCCGCCTTCGCCCATCGTCCGAGAGAGGAATTCGGTGGCGATGAAGAGGCCGGTATTGATCAGGAGAATCAGAATCGTGGTGAACTGCGCATGCGGAATCAGACCACCGAGAATCTCGCCCGGCTGGCGCACGTCGATGGCCCGCGGACCCACGTGCTGGTTGCAGTATGGACAAGTCCGATCGCTGCTCGTGATGAAGGCCCGGCAGTTCGGGCACATGCGGCGCTTATCCACGGTGCGGCTGTCCTTGTCTGGAGTGTGTTTCGATTCCGGAGTCCACCGGCATTGCGGGTTCGCTGGCCGGTGTTTCCGCACCGCGCCCGGGTGCGAGCACGAGAAGCGCCGCCAGGCTGGCCCCGATGAGCAGTTTCAGGATGTCGAATCCGGAGTAGAAGCCGTGGAGGATCCAGAATTCCCTCGAAAGGGGATTCGTCGCCGGCAGGTCGTCCACTTTGCGCCCGAGCCCGGTAATCAGCGGCGTCAGAAGAAAGTGCTCCACGATGACAATCGCCAGCATCGCCAGGGAAAGCATCAGTGCAGCTTTGGACAGTTTGCTGTCCCGCAGAAGCACCAGGAACAGCCCCGCGCCGATCGCAATCTCGGCCCATTCCCAGTTCAGGAAAATCCCGTTATTCTCCTCGGCGGCGTTTCGCCGCAGGATAAATCGCTCCCGGGCCCGTCCGGCGGCCTCGATCTCGGTGACCGTCCGGCTGGTGCCCGGAGAGGCGAGAAAACGGTCCACGGTCTGGAAATTCTGCGTAACGGCGACGTCTGCCAGAATGCTCGCGCCGAGCCACGCCCCGAGCAGGAGCGCGGAAAAAGTGCGGTACTGGATCACGATGGCAATTGTCGCAGACGCCGCCCGCCGGATGCTCGTGGCGCGGTCCGGCCGGAGGGCTGCCCTACCGCCCGCGCGCAGGCCGGGGCTGGCTGGCCGGTGGGACCAGACCGTTCATACGCAGATACTCCACCATCTGGCCATAGTGGTCATAGGTGTGCCAGTAAAAGGTTGCGACGGAAGCAATCCGCGTATTCTTCCCTCTTGGATTGAACGGATTGGCGGTCAACTCCAGAAGATTGTCGTTCGTCAGCGTGCCGATGGCACGATGGGCGTGCGTGAAAGCATCCTTGAGATATTGCACGATCTGATCCTTCGTCTTCAGGTTGTCCGGACCGTTGTCGTGCTGCTGCGAAGGCACCGGCTCTCCGAGGAGAGCTGAAGCGACGCAGTTGAGCTCAAAGGCGATATGGCGGGCCTCGAGAGCGAAGGTCCGCACGCCCTTGAATTCGCCGTTCGTCGGCGCGAAATCGAACTTGTCGGCGGGCATGGCTTCGGTCAGCCCCACCACCTCGCGCTCCGTGTTGCTCAGTTGCCGGTCGAAGATCTGCCGGGCGTCGGGAGCGGCGTCAGCGGCCAGTATCGGCAGGGTGCAGAGGACCAGTGCGGTCAAACATCGGATCAGTCTCATCGGTAAACCAGTTTACAGGTTTATGCGGCTGGTGTGTTGATTGCGCTCCCCCACGGATGCAGGCCGGCTGCCGCGGCGCCATGCGCTTTGCCTCCTCCGGTTAGTCGTCGGCTACTGCGGAAGGTTATACGGCGAAAGGCAGTCTTTCCACGGCATCCGCCCTGGTGTTACTAATCAAATCAGATCAATTCCCCCCAATGAGACTAAATGCCGCCTGATTCCCCATCGCTGGAAGTCTTTCGCCGGCCCGAGTGGCCATGGAAGATCGGCATTGTCATCGAAACCCCTGAGCTGTCAGCGGAAATCAACACGGCAATCAGCGAGGCGGGCGCGGTCCGGGCCTTCGAATGCGGCGCCTCGGCGCCGGCATTTGAAGTAGCCAGTGCGGTGGAAAAAGCGGCCCCCGATGTGTTGTTTGTCGAGTTCGCGCGTACCTCGCGGCCTGCCGCCGAATGGCTGGCGGCCGTGCGCCGGAGCGAAGATACTCCCCTGGTGGTCGCCGTCCATCCGGCAGCGGAACCCACCGAAATGATCTCGGCGCTGCGCGCCGGTGCGAGCGAATTTCTGTCTCTTCCTCTCCGTCCGGCGATCCATGAAGCCATGGAGCGAAACGGGGTTCTGCTGGAATCGCGCCAGAACGCGAGTGTGGAAAGCGGCAAAGTCGCGGGCGTGCTGTCGGCCAAGGGCGGATGTGGCGCTACCAGCATTGCCTGCCATCTGAGCGCCGCGCTCCGTGTCGCCGCGCCCTCCACCAGGGCTCTCGTAGCCGATCTGGATTATCAGGCTCCCGGCGCCCGGCACGTGTTTCGCGCGAATTGCCACATGCACGCGGGGCATGCCTTCGAAGCCGTGCGGCGCCTGAGCTCCAGTATGTGGCGCGAATTCGTGACACCCGTGAGCGAAGGGATCGACCTGCTCGCGTCCCCGGCCGATATGCTGTCAGGCATCGTCGCCGAACCTCCGGAAGCCTGGCGCATCGAGAGCCTCTTCCGCTTTGTTGTGCGGCAATACGACTGGATTCTCGTGGATCTCGGCCGGCATCTGAACCCGGCGAACTGGTCGTTGCTTCAGTCCATTGGCGATCTTTTCATCGTGACCGCTCCGGATGTGCTGGCGCTTTATCAGACCCGCTCGGTTCTCCAGACGCTTTCCAGCCGCGGATTCGAAAAAAGCCGCGTGCGGATCGTGCTGAACAGAAATCAAAGCGCGCCCCAGGATTTCTGGGTCGAAAGTATCCAGCAGATGTTCGAAATGAGCGTATTTGGCGTTATCCCGAACGACGAGAGCACAATGGAAAAACTGCCTCGCGACCGCTTCGATTTTCCCGCCGGGACGCCATTCGGACGCTCGCTGGTCAAAATTGCCTCGCGACTGGCCAAACCCGGCACGAACGGCCCTCTGCGGAAGGTGGCATGAGCACCCCACCGCAAACGCAAACCGGACGGCCGCACAGCCGAATTGTCACCCAGGGCCTTCGGTTCACGACATATTGTCACCATAACTTCGGCTATTATTCCCGTAAAGATCTGATTCGGTGGCTGGAAATTCGGAATTGTGTTGGTTCCCCGTATGCTTTGTAGAGTTAAGCTGGTATATAGCTAATGCCTGAATATTCGATTCTGTTTATCGCGCCCGAAGAGCATTCCGCTCAGAATATCGAGCGCGCAGTGCGCGATGGATTCGACGGGGCGATCGAATGGACCCGCGTCGAAGCACTTTTCGATGGGCTGCGCACGCTTCAGGAGCGGTCGTTTCATCTGATCATCTCGGAATTGTTTCTTCCGGACGGGCAAGGCCTCGCAACCGTGCGGCACCTGAATCAGCATGCCCCGCAGACGCCGCTCATCGTTCTCTGCAGCGCGAAAGATCGCGACACCGCGGTAAATGCCGTGCGCAAGGGCGCCCACAACTTCTTCTGCTATGAAGATCTCGATCCGGCAAGCCTCGCCCGCGCGGTGAACGAAGCGTTGCGGGGGGCACACGGAGACAAAACCGACTCCGGGCCGGCAGACCGCCGGACGAACGCCCGGTTTCCCTGCCGGCTGGCCGTCAGCTATCAGGCGCTGGAGCATCCGTTTCTGTCGGGCGTAGCCACAAGCGAAACCCTGAACATCAGCAGCAAAGGCGTCCTTTTTGCAACGGAAGAACCGCTGCAGCCGGGGCAATTGCTTCAGGTATCTGTCGACTGGCCCGCGCGTCTCGAAAATCAGGTCCCGCTGAAGCTCGTGGCGGAAGGCCGGATTGTGCGTAATCTGAATGGCCTCGCGGCCATGCGGATCGACAAATATGAATTCAGAACCCGCCGCACCAGGTCCCAGAATACGGACGCAGCGGCGACAGGAAAAAGCAGCGCGGAAAGCGCAAAATCATCAAGCCGTCCACAAGAGATGGCAAATAATGGTACATCCCGACCGGTCACGGCGGCGGGCAACACGACGAACGAGGCGCGAAAGCGCCGCGACGTCTGAGCACTCGTTGATTCACAGCCGGAGGGACAACATTGTCCAGGGTTTTTCTTCTAAGCGATCAGCCCGTCTTGCTACGGGGTTTTGAATACGTTCTCACCAGCAGCGGTCTTGAGATAGCGGGGAGTTGCGAGGCGGCTCTGTTTGCCGAAGCTATCGAATCGACGCGCAAACCCGATGCCGTGCTGCTCGACATCACCTCGGGACTGACGTTCGCGGATCTCAGCGAGTTGCACGGCCGCATTCCCGATTGCCCGGTCGTTCTGTGGGCCGACGCGCTCCCGCTGGATCTCATGTTCAAGACTCTGGAGTTCGGCGTCCGCGGCATCGTGCAGCGCAATGTCCGGCCGGAGCAACTGGTGGAATCCGTGCGCAAGGTCCTGGCGGGCGAACTGCAGATCGGTTTCGGCGTACCGGGAGAGCCTGCTCAGGCTCGCCGCGGAGTATCGCTCACGCCACGTGAGCGCGAAATCGTTTCCTACCTGCGGCAGGGAATGCGGAACAAGCAGATCGCGGGCGAAATGGGAATTACGGAAGGCACGGTGAAGATCTACCTTTTCCGGCTCTTTCACAAACTGGGCGTGCGCAACCGCTTCGAACTGGCTCGCTGTGCAACCGGAGAACAACTGCAGATGGCATCGGCTCCATCCGCTCATCCCCATCCGGAGTTCGCGGACGAGGAGCCCGCAGTCAGATCGATGGAAGCCTGAGGCTTCGCAGACAAACCCTTTGCCCGGCGGCGCAGGCGAAATACCCGCGCCACCGGGAAAAAGCATCGAGCCCCAACGCTCTAATTCAGCAGCTTGCCCTGCCGCACATATGCCGGCACGTCCAGCTCTTCCTCGAAAACCGAGGCCGGCAGGGGCTCCTCGGCCGGTAGCGGGGGCACGGGCGCTGCATGGGCCGGCTCCGCCGGACGGTCCGCGAAAAATTCAGAAGCCGGTTTCGCCTCCACCGCTGACTCTCTCACCTCCTGGGCCTTCGCGAATCCGGTGGCGATCACCGTTACCTTGACCGTATCGCCCATGGCTTCATTGGCGATCACGCCGAAATTCAACTGCAGGTCGTCGCAATCGGCCGCTTCCCGGATAATCGAGCAGGCTTCGTTCAATTCGTGCAGGCCGATTTCACCCGAGCAGGTGATGTTCATGAGCACCTGCCGTGCGCCCTTGATTTTCGTATCCTCGAGCAGCGGCGAATTGATGGCAGCCCGCGCCGCCTCCACCGCCGCATTCGCGCCGCTCGCCACCGCGGTGCCGATCAGCGCGTGGCCCATGCCGGAGATGGCTGATTTGATGTCGGAGAAGTCGAGATTGATGAGGCCCGGATTCAGGATGATTTCGCTGATGCCCTGGACCGCCTGCCGCAGCACATCGTCCGCGAGTTTGAAGGCCTGCGCCATGCTCGTGCCCTTCGGCGCAATCGTCAGCAGTCTGTCGTTCGGGATGGTCGTCAGAATGTCCACAGAGGAGGCCAGATCGTTGACGCTGCGTTCGGCCTGGCGCATCCTCTTGCCGCCCTCAAAGGTAAACGGCTTGGTGACGACGGCAATGGTGAGCGCATCGAGCTGTTTGGCGAGAGTCGCCACGACCGGCGCCACTCCCGCGCCTGTACCTCCGCCGAGCCCTGCCGTGATGAAGACCAGATCCGCGCCTTCGAGAATGGCGAGGATCCGCTCGGTGTCCTCGAGCGCCGCCTGCCGCCCGACCGCCGGATCGGAGCCGCACCCGAGACCATTGGTGACACGCGCCCCGATCTGAATCTTGACCGGAACTTTCGAGGCCTCGAGCGCCTGGGCGTCCGTGTTCATGATGTAGAACTCGACGCCTTCGAGCCCCTGTTCATACATGCGGGCCACGGCATTCGAACCGCCGCCGCCGATCCCGACCACTTTGATGCGCGCGCCTTTGCGCGTCTCATCCTGCAGTTCGAACTTGAGATCGTCCATTTTTCCTGCTCCTTTCAATCTGCCGCGCGCCGCGGCGGCTAACGCAGAATTCGCCCCAGCATCCCCACCGATTGCCGCTCGAGATCCACCTGGCTGCGTAAACGGGCCGCATACATGGCAAGTCCGGCGGCGGTTGTCCAGGCGGGATCGTGCAGTTCCTCGGGCCAGTCCAGAAAGCCCTGCGCCAGCCCGATTCGGGCCGGGCAGTCGAGAACGCGCTCGGCGACGTCACAAATCCCGGAGAGCAGCGCGCCCCCGCCTGATATCTCAAGTCCACTGGAAATCGCCCGCTGCATGCCGACGCGGGTCAGTTCACTGCGCACCATTTCGAATAACTCGACAGCGCGGGATTCCAGAATCTCATTCAGAAACCGGCGCGGCGCTTCGCGCGCTTCGGCGCCATAGCCCTCGATGAAGGGCAGTTCCACTGTGCTGTTCAGAGCCGTCCCCTCCGAGACCGCGCCCCCGAACTCCTGCTTCACGATTGCGGCCGATTCCAGCGGAACACGGAACGCATGGGCGATATCGCGGGAAAAGTGATCGCCGCAGATGCGGAGCGACGTGGCAAGCTGCGCCGATTCCCCGTAGTAGCAGACCAGTTCCGTCGAGTGAGCGCCGATATCGATGAAGGCCACCCCTTCGCGCCGCTCAGTCGGAAGCACCGAGGCGTAGCACCCGGCAAGAGCTTCGTAGATGGTCTCGTCAACCGAGAGATGCGCGCGATTGATGGCGCCCACCAGATTGCTGTGCTCCTGCGTGGAAATGGTGACGAGATGGGCGTTGGCCTCGATCACGGAAGCCATCATCTGGCGCGGGTCGTGAAACCCGGGCTGATCGTCGACCACAAAGTCCTGCGGCAGCAGTTGCAGCACCATCCGGTCTTCCTGCAACTGGATGTGCATGGCGCGCTCCATGGCGCGATTGATGTCTCTCTGTTCGACTTCGCGCGGACGCCCGAACTCCATGCGGCCGCGGCTGTTGGCGCCGCGAGCGGTCAGCCCGCCCATCCCCGCGACAACCGTCTCGATCGCGGTCTGCGCCATGGCCTCGGCCTCTTCGACCGCGGCGAGCACGCAATCGGATACCGCCTGCTGATCGATAATGCGGCTCTTCGACCAGCCTGCGGACGGCACGCAGCCATAGCCGACCAGCCGCAGCCGCTGATCTTCCAGCAGCGAGATCACACATCGGGTATACGTGCTGCCCGCATCCAGTCCGGTCGCGAAGATCGATTTCGTGCTCATTTCCCTTCCTGCATTCTCACTTTGCCAATATCCGGTCATCCAGCCGCAGATCGAAAACGCTCGCCCCGTCGGAGTGTTTCCGGATCTCCGGATAGTTGCTGACGAAATTCTGATAGCGCGAACGGTAATGCTGGTCGCCGATCCAGAGTTCGACCGCGTGCTTGTCGATTTCCGTAATCACCCGCATATCGAGGGTGCTGGCGGCGTTGATCTCCGAGATGTCACGGGCCTGCGGCCCGAGATCATCCAGAAGGTGCTGCATGGCTTTCACGCGTAGGCGGCGATCGGCCTCGGTCTGATCTTCCGTGACACCGCTCAAAACGGGAAGCCGGAACCGGACGCGGGG
>CAZXCO010000424.1:0-2582 GCA_964639095.1 uncultured Solibacteraceae bacterium | reverse complement strand
AGCGCAGCCATTGACGTTACCGGCTTCGTAAGCCCGCAGGGCACGATGTACTGGAAATAGCGAAGGTCAGTCGAAACATTCAATGCCCAGCCGTGCGTCGAAATCCAGCGGCTCAGATGGACTCCGATAGCGGCGATTTTCGCATCGGCGACCCATACCCCTGTGAGGCCGGCGATGCGCCCGGCGGCGATGCCGAAATCCGCGAGCGCATCGATCAAAACCTGCTCGATGCCCCGCACGAACGCCCCGACATCGCGTTTCCACCCTCGCAGGTCCATGATCGGGTAACCCACCACCTGACCGGGACCGTGGTAGGTGACATCCCCGCCGCGGTCCGTCTCATGCAGTTCAATGCCGGCCCGCCGCAGAATCTCTTCGGGGGCCAGCACATTTTCCTCGTGCCCGTTGCGCCCGATGGTCACAACGTGCGGGTGTTCCACAAACAGCAGATGATCGACGCCAAGCCCCTGCTTGCGCTCCGACGCAATCTGCGACTGAATCCCGAGCGCATCGCGGTAGCTCATGCGCCCGAGGTCCTGGACTACACAATCACGCATTGATTGCCAGGCCGTATACGTTGTTGAACGCCTCGCCGACGGCCTCGTAGATGGTGGGATGTGCGTGGATGGTGTGCATCAGCGTGTCCACAGTCGCTTCCGCTTCCATGGCCGCAACCGCCTCGGAGATCAGTTCGTATGCCTGGGGCCCGATGATGTGAACGCCCAGAATCTCGCCGTACTTCTCGTCGGCCACCACCTTCACGAAACCGTCGTGAGACCCCAGAATGGTCGCCTTGCTGTTCGCAGCGAAGGGGAATTTGCCGACCTTGACCTTGTACCCGGCTGCTTTCGCCTGCGCCTCGGTCAGGCCCACGCTGCCGATGCCCGGCTCCGTGTAGGTCGCGCCGGGAATGCGGCGCCGGTTCACGGGAGTCGCCGGCTTTCCGGCGATCTTCGCCACCGCCACCATGCCCTGCATCGATGCCACGTGCGCCAGTTGCGGGGTTCCCGCGACGACGTCGCCGATCGCATAAATGCCCGGCTCGGCCGTCTGCTGGTATTCGTCCACCTTGACGAAGCCGCGGTCCAGTTGAACTTTGGTGTTCTCGAGACCGATATTGGCGGTGTTCGGAGCGCGCCCGATCGCGACCAGAAGCTTCTCCGCTTCCACATCCTCGACCTTGCCGTTGGCCAGCGTGACCGTCATCTTCACACCCTTGCCGGTCTTCTGCACGTTGTCGCATTTCGCCCCGGTCTCGATCCGGATCTTGCTCTTCCGGAACACCCGCTCGAGTTCCTTCGAGACTTCCTCGTCTTCGACCGGAACCAGGCGTGGCAGCATCTCGAAGATGCTGACTTCCGACCCGAAGCGCCGGAACATCGAGGCAAACTCCACGCCCACTGCGCCGGCCCCGATGATCATCAGGGACTTCGGCACCTGGGTCATATTGAGAATCTCGATGTTCGTCAGAATGAACTCGGAGTCCGGTTTCAATCCCGGCAGCATGCGGGCTTCGGAACCGGTCGCGATCAGAATGTTCTTCGTCTCGAGCGTCTGCGTGCCCTTCTCGCTCTTGACTTCGACTTTCTTGATAGCGCCTTGAGCGGACTTGATCGTCGCGAATCCGGGGACGACCTCGACCTTGTTCTTCTTCATCAGAAACTCAACGCCCTTGGCGTGTTTCTGGACGATGCCGTTCTTGCGCTCAATCGCCTTCGGATAATTCAGCACCGGCTTCTCGATGTCGATTCCTTCGTCGGCCGAGTGGTTGGCGAAGCTCCACAGTTCAGCCGTGTGCAGAAGAGCCTTCGTCGGGATGCAGCCGACATGCAGGCAGGTGCCTCCGAGCTTTGGATCCTTTTCAATAATGGCGGTTTTCAGTCCGTATTGACCGGCGCGCACCGCTGCCGAGTAGCCGCCGGGGCCGCTACCAATCACAATCAGATCGTAAGTCACGTAACTCCATTCTACATGGCGCGTCTAACGGGACAGTATCCTTCGCGGCCGGATACCATAGTGTCAGCGATGCCACGCATCTCTTTGTTTTTATTGCTGATTGCGGCGTGCGTCCCGGGCTTGTCGCCGGCCCAGATCAGGGTCCCGAAAACGGCCTCTCCGCCCGCCGGACCCGCCGCAAACACCGGGCGGGGCTTTCCTGTAGATTCGATCACGATAGAGGGCAATCGGATTCTTTCCGCGCAGGCCATTATCGCCGCGTCCGGCCTCAAACGCGGCGCCACTGGGAACAGCGCTGCTTTCGATGCGGCCCGCGACCGGTTGCTGGCCAGCGGCTATTTCGATTCCATCGCTTACCGGTACAAACCCGCGGCCGCCGGAGGCGGCTACGAGATCACCTTCGAAGTGCAGGAGATCGATACCCTTTACCCCATCCGGATCGACGGCCTTCCCGTATCCGCGGCCGAAATTGCGACCTACCTGCAGTCAAAAGATCCTCTGTTCCTCGGGAAAATGCCGGGCACTCAGCAGGTGATTGAGCGGACCGTCGGCGAGATCGAGGAGTACCTCAAGAGCAAGGGCCATCCCGGGAAGGTCACAGGCAAGGTTATCGCCACGGCCCCGGA
>CAZXCO010000423.1:0-2574 GCA_964639095.1 uncultured Solibacteraceae bacterium | reverse complement strand
CGAACTACGCCGCAAAACTCCCGAGGAACTCCTTCGTGAGGTGCAGGCCGAGGAGGCGGCCGCCACAAGGACCGGCCATCTCAAAGTCATGCTCGGTTACGCTTCAGGGGTCGGCAAGACGTTCCGCTTGCTGGATGAGGCGCGGCGGCGGCGAGAACGTGGCCAGGATGTCGTCGTTGGCGCAATGCAGGACGACGTGCCAGCGGAGTGTGAACCGCTATTACAGAAGCTGGAAATCAGTCCTCTCAGGCGGTTCGACGGAGCTACCGCCATCGATGTGGAGGCGATTATCCGGCGACACCCGATGGTGTGCTTTATTGACGGACTGGCGTACGCCAATCCCGCCGGAGCGCCCCATCCGAACCGCTGGCAGGACGTGCAGGACATCCTCGCGGCGGGCATCAAAGTGGTTTCGACCGTCAATGTTCAGTACATAGCGGATTTGCAGGACCAGATCGAGGCGATCACGGGCAAGCGCCGGCCTGAAACCGTGCCGATTTCCTTTCTCGAGAGCGCTTCCGAGATCGAGATCGTAGACGCTCCGCCCGAAGAACCGATGGAGCGCCCCCCGGAGGAACAACTCGAGGTTCAGAAGCGCGAAGAGCGCCTTTCAAGGCTCCGGGAGCTGGCGTTGGTCCTCGCCGCCGATGTCGTGGATCAGCAGTTGAACACATACCTGGAGTCCCTGGGTGTTCATCAGCACTTCGGAGCAAACGAGCGCATTCTCGTCTGCGTGACGCCGCGCGCGAACCTCCAGGAGATGCTTGGGGAAGCTCAGATCATGGCGGAAAAGTTTCATGGTGAACTGATCGTCGCGTACGTAAAGCAGCCGAAGATTTCCCCTGAAGATCAGTCGGCCCTGGACGCCCGCCTGGCGATCGCAAGTGCCGCCGGCGCTCACATTCAGATTCTGGAGGGTGATGATCCGGCGGAGGCAATTCTGGAATTCGCGCGATCACGAGGAGTTACACAACTCTTCGTGGGCCATAGCCAGCGGACAGGCCTCGCCCGGATGAGGGGCAGTCCGCTCGACAAGTTGATCTGGCAGGGGCACGGCATGGATGTGCACGTGTTCCCCCAATAAATATGTCCGAGCGTGAACGCGGGAAATTGAAAATCTTCATGGGCTATGCGGCCGGAGTAGGCAAAACCTACAAGATGCTGGAGGACGCTCAGGAGCGAAAAGCGGCCGGTGCCGATGTTGTGGTCGGCTATTTTGAGCCTCACGGGCGCAGCGAAACCATCGCGAAAACGGAAGGACTGGAGTTCATTCCGAGGAAGAAGATTGACTACCGGGGATCGCTCTTTGAAGAAATGGATACGGAGGCCATTCTCGCGAGGCGGCCTGAGCTATGCGTAGTGGATGAGTTTCCCCACACCAATGTTCCCGGGTCTGATCGGGCGAAGCGCTGGGAGGACGTCCAGGTCCTGTTGGATAACGAAATCGACGTTCTGACGACGATGAACATCCAGCACCTGGAAAGCCTGAACGATCAGGTCTGGAATATCAGCGGCATCCGCGTTCGTGAGACCATTCCGGACTGGGTTGTGCAACAAGCAGATGAAGTTGTCATGGTTGATCTCACGCCCCGGGCGCTCCTCCATCGCCTGCAACGGGGCGTTGTTTATGAGCGCAGCAAGGCCGAGCGCGCGCTCCAGCACTTCTTTCGCGAGTCTACTTTGGTTGCCCTGCGTGAACTTGCGCTCCGGCAGGCGGCTCATGAAGTCGAACAGCGGATCGTGAGCGGGGAAAAGCAGGCCGCCACGGACCAGGCCGTCCATCGCCCACGCAGGCATCACAAAATCCTCGTCCTGGTAACGGAGAACCCGAAATCGGCGATGCTGATCCGGCGCGCCAAACGCGTAAGTGATTTCGTTGGGGCCGAGTGCTTTGCCGTCGCCGTGCAGCCGACTGGTGATTTAAGCGCGCTGTCGCCGGAAGCTCGGGATACGGTCGAGCAGCAACTGAATTTTGCACGCAACCTGCACATCGAAACGCGGATTCTGGAGGGCGAGGATGTAGCCACAACTATAGTGGATTTCGCCCGCCGGAATGAGATAACACAAATCTATCTCATCCGCCCGCGCCAGCGTAACTGGCTGTCAGTGTTCAATAGTGATCCCGCCCCCAAAATTATCTCGCTGGCGAAGGACACGCAGATTGTAATCGTGTCCGATCGCGAGCAGATCGCTCATAGAAGCGCGCAGGCATGACCGTGTCGAACGACACTGATTCGTGGGTGCAGCGACACAGCGTCTTACTCTTCCTGATGAGTGCGATCGCCATATTCAGCGGGATGTCTGTCCTCTATTCGGCTCTCAATACCCTCAGAACTCTGGATGCGGTGGAGGCGGAGCGCGATGCGTGGCAACGGCCCGGCGATGTCCTGCGGGCGCTCGACCTGAAGGAAGGAAACACGGTGGTCGACCTGGGTTCCGGAGCCGGGTATTTCACGTTCAGGATTTCACCCTTTGTCGGCAACCGCGGCCATGTATTGGCAGTAGACCTTCGCAAACTGTCACTGACGTTCCTGTGGATCAGAACCGTATTGCGCACCCCGCATAACATCCATG
>CAZXCO010000422.1:0-4559 GCA_964639095.1 uncultured Solibacteraceae bacterium | reverse complement strand
GTCCACGTACTTCCACCATCGAGGCTGCGATAAACGCCGTCGGCAGTTCCCGCGGCAATCACGTCGGGATCCGAAGGCCACAGGGCCAGCGACCATACGGCTTTGCCTTGAATGCCCGGCAGCAGTTTCCATGTCCGGCCGGCATCTTCGGTCTTGTACACCCCTGAAGTCCATGCGCGGTCGCCTTCCATGCCCGCATACCAGGTTCCCGTGGTTCGCGGGTCCACTTCGAGCGCGTGCAGAACGCCGGTCAGTTGTCCCCGAAATGGAATGTGGGTCCATGATGCGCCGCCGTTCGACGACGTGAACAGCAGACCGTTGTGCGACCCCGCAATCACAAATCCCCGCGCTTTCGGGACCACGCGAATGAGTTCCGCATCGCCGCCATATGGCCCGCTGTTGCGCCATTGCGCGCACGCGATCCGCGTAGTAAGAGGCCCTGTGATTGCGAAGAAAAATAGTAATGCCCCGCTCGCAGCTTTCCGGACAATTCCAGGTTTCTTAGTCATTCACAGTTAATGCGAGTCGTCAGGATTGCGATGAGTCTGCAATCGACAAGCCAATTACTAAGTTTTACATAGAATCGGTGCAAAAAAAACATCTGCCGTGGAAGGTTATGATTGACCTGGGAACATGATCGTAGCCGGCGCGGGAATAATCGGACTTTCGTGTGCATGGCGGCTGGCGCTCTGCAAAATTCCGGTAATGGTTTTCGACGCGCGTAAAGCCGGAGGCGAAGCGAGCTGGGCGGGCGCGGGAATGCTTGCGCCGGGTGGCGAGATGGAGGATGCGTCTCAACTAACGCAGATGGCGCTCGACAGCCTCGCGCTTTATCCGGATTTTATCGCGGAGTTACAGGACGCGTCGGACGTTTCCATCGATTACCAGCGCTGCGGCGCCATCGAAATTGCGTGCAATGACGCAGAGGCCGTGGAACTGGAGCAGCGCGCGCTGCGTCAATCGGCCATCGGGATCCGCTCCGAGCTCGCGAATCACCCCGGCAGCGCAGCGGCACGATTCTATCCGGACGATGCGCTTGTAAACCCGCGCGACATCGTCGCGGCTTTGCGCGTGGCCTGCCTGCAGAGCGGCGTGTCGATCCGCGAAGAGGAACGGGTTCTCGAAGTTCTTCCGGACGGCTCTGGCGTGCGCACGGCGCGCGGAACATATCGCGACGACGGCGTGCTGATTGCGGCCGGTGCGTGGAGCGCCGAGTTAACCTCCCGGTTTCCCGTGCCCGCGGCGCGGCCCGTGCGCGGGCACCTCATCGCCTGGCAGGCGAAAGAGCGCATGCTCGGAACTATCCTGCGCCATGCCCACACCTATCTCGTGCAGCGGGAGACCGGTCTGCTGATCGCGGGCGCCTCCACGGAAGATGTGGGATTTGACCGCGCCATCGATGAGTCGATCGTCGGCGCGATTCATGCCCGCGCCTCGCGGCTTCTGCCGGCGCTCTCGGCCATGCTCCCAACGGATCGGTGGATCGGTTTCCGCCCTGGAATCGAAGGAGATGCGCCCGCGATCGGGCGGATCGGAGACACGGCGATCTGGACGGCGTTCGGGCATTATCGCAACGGGATCCTGCTGGCTCCCGAAACCGCTCGCAGAATCGCGGAGTCGGTAGCCGCCACGCAGTAGTTCCGGGGGAAAATCGCGGCGCGGCCCCGCTCAGGTCCAGCGGGGAAACGGGTTGCCGGGAGCTTTGCGGCAGGCCTCGATCAGTTCGGAGATCCTTTTGCCGCGGCGCAGCACCGATTCGAAGAGGCCCTCGAGGCGGTCGCAATCGTCCTCCACCCACTCCGGTGGAATCTGCCGCAGAATCCTGTCGAAGACTCCGGAGGGGAAATTGCGGATGCGGTCCAGCCAGGGCTCGAAGTCATTGAGGGACCGCACGCCCTCATAAACAATTCGTCTGGGATAGAGTCCGGCGACCGCGGAATCGGGGAAGTTCCAGTGCGGACCGTTGAATGCGAATCCGTGATCGATCATCAGAACGACGAAGCCGAGCTTGCGCGGCGGTACACCCGGCCGGGCCAGCCAGTCTTTCAATTGCGCCCGGAAGAAGATCGACTGCCTGCCGTCGGCATTGGCGACCCAGCGGTCGAAGGCGAGCACCGCGAGGAATTGTTCCGCGTTGGCGACCTGACCGAGCAGTGCGTCGGGGATGAAGTCGTAGACAGCGACGGAGTCGGGATGGCCCGGATGGTGCGATCCGAAGTGCCAGCCGGGCTCAATCTCCGTCCGGCAGGAGCCCATCTGAATATGAATTTCCGGATTGGCGGCGAGGAACCGGGGCAAGAGCCGGACGATCTGATGCCCGGGAGAAGAGATCTGCAGTTGGGCGAGAATCTCTCCTGCGGCGAATTCATTGACGAGAATCCGCCGGTGCTGCGGGTTATTCTTGAATTTGACGATGTAGAAGCCGCCGTCGTCGGCTTCCATCAGGTGCGACTGCGCGCCGCCTCTCATCTTCCGGATGAACCGGCGGGCCGTTACAGCCATCGGGTTTGCGGGAATTGGAAATACACGACCAGGGAGAGGATCACTTGACGCCAGAATCGAAGATCAAGGTTGATGCTGAGAAGGATGCGGGCGGGGCAACGCCGGGAGACAGCGCGAAAGATACCGCCAAGAACCGTGACGAAATCGCGCTCGAGTTGATGAGGTTCATCGCCGTCACCACGGGATACGGAAAAGGCAACGCTCCCGCTGCCGGGTTCTCGGGCAAGCCGTCGAAGTCCGCGGAGGAATACGCCGACGCGCTCATCCAGTTGTTTGAGAAGTGCCGTGCCGTCGTGGCCAGGCCTGTTTCAGACGAGGTCTGACGCGAGGCAAAGACCGTGGGCTGGTCCGGTATAGCGCCAGGACCAGCCCGGTAGTTCCTGTTTCCGATCAGCGACGGCCCGACTTCTTTTTCGCGGCCTTTTTCGGAGCGGCATTTTTGGCTTTGGCGGCTGCCCTTTTGAGGGGCACTGCCTTGCGCGCTGCCTTCTTTGGCGCGGCCTTCCGGGGCGCCGTCTTCTTCGAGGTAGTCTTCGCCGATACCGGGCGCGCCGCTTTTTTCACTGCGGCTTTCTTCACCGCGGCTTTTTTCACGGCGCCTTTTTTCGGAGCGGCTTTCTTTGCGACAACCTTCTTTGCGACAACCTTCTTTGCTGTTACCTTCTTCGGGGCCGCCTTTTTGGCTGCGGCCTTCTTTGGCGCGGCTTTTTTGGGAGAGACCTTGCGGGCCGACTTGACCGGCTTGCGCTCCGGGGGCGCTGCAGGGGCCGGCTCTTCCTCTTCTTCCTCCACGATGATCACGCCGGAGATTTCAGGAGGAGCGGGTGCGAATGTAATGATCGGCTGAGCTGAAATGTCTTCTTCCTCTTCCTCTTCTTCCTCGTCGTAGTCGTCGAGCTTCGAGTCGGAATCGTCGCCCTCATCGCCGTAATCGCGAAAATCCTCCATTTCGTCTTCGTCCTTGGGAGCGAACTTCAGGTCGTCGAACATTCAATCAGCCTCCTGTTTCGGCACAGTCTCCATTAGCATACCCCTTTTTGTTAGTCGTGCAACTATCCACCGCCCTCAAAATCGCATCATCGCACTCAAGATCGCGCAACGATGCACAAAACGCAAGAGCCTGTACATTCCTGCACCGGAACTGCACAGGCTCGCGCTGCGGCGACGAACGCTTTGGCGAGGGGGATCAGGGGTTCAGAGACCGATTGCGTCCCTTCAACTGGGCCAGCGTGCCGGCCGAAGGATGTACGGGCCGCTTCGAGGAAACAGTCGAGGTGGACTTGTGTTTCACCGTCCGGGCCGAGGTGGATTTCGCCGGCGTTCTATGCGACGCCACAGTCTGGGAGGACCGCGCCGTATGGCTTCGGGTGCGACTGGCGTTTCGCGCCGGAGGCGCCTCGTGATAGGCAGCCGGAATCACAAGCTGTTCGCCGTCCGCAGGATCGCTGCCCTGCAGATTGTTGGCCGCCGCAATCCGCGTCGCCGAGGCGTTATACAGCCGGGCGATCGATTCCAGGCTCTGTCCCGGCTCCACGCGATGTACTCGCGCGGATACGCGCAGTTCCGTTGGTACGAGGTCAAGACCGGCCATGACCTGCGCCCCGGTTCCTTTCGGCACCCGAATCTCGAAATTCCCCGGCGCGACATTCCTCAGCAGCGCGGGATTCAACTGAACAAGATCGGAAACCGGCGTGTCTGTGAGATCGCTGATGAGGGCGAGATTGGTGGGGGAAGTGGTGACGATCGTATCGTATTCGACCGGCGCGTCGGGCGTAAGCTGGTCCAGCCCGTATGCCGCCGCATTCTTGGCCATGATCGTCATCGCAAGGATGATGGGAACGTAGTTGGCTGTTTCGGCCGGCAGCAGGTGACGCGAGCGAAGCTCCCAGAAATCGGCATAGCCGGAGCGTTCAACCGCCTTCTCGATCGTTCCGGGGCCGCAGTTGTAGGCGGCGATCGCGAGATACCAGTCGCCGAATTCGTTATAGAGGTCGTGAAGGTGCCGGGCTGCGGCACGCGTGGCCTTCTCAGGATCCAGCCGCTCATCCGAATACGCG